>JAFWTP010000208.1 GCA_017518845.1 Neisseriaceae bacterium | reverse complement strand
TGCGTAATCGAAGTTTTGCCATTCGTGCCTGTAACGCCGATTGTGTCTAATTTTTGCGATGGCTCGCCCAATAGAAAAGACGCAATATTGCCCGCAAACTGCCGTCCGTTTTCAATGCCAATACAAGGCACAGTAATATTTTCAGGCAGCCTGAAAACATTATCCGCCTGATAAACAACGGCTTTTGCACCGTTATCAATGGCTTGTTGAATGTAATTTCTACCGTCCGCATATTCGCCTTGATAGGCAATAAAAACATCACCGCATTGCACTTGACGCGAATCGGCAACGATATGGGCAAATCCTTGTTGTAACAAGGGTTGTAAGGGCAGGGGAGAGAATGGGGTGTGAGACATGGGTAAAACCTTTTGTTTATATAATGTTTCAGGCTGCCTGAAATAAAAAATCAATTCTGTGTGTCAAAAGCGAGATTTTTTCGTAAGAAAAAATCGTGGCAATCCAATTTTTACCGTAGGTAAAAATCAACGCCGTAAGGCGTTGTAACGGCATTGAATTATGCAATTTTAGTTACAGAATTTTATCAGAAACAGTGTGTTACAACGCCTGCGGCGTTGGCAAATCGCTTGGCGATTTGCTGGATTGCCACGATTTTGCTATGCAAAATCTCGCAATGACACTGGTTTTTGTTTCAGGCTGCCTGAAATAAATATCACATAAAACAGCGTGGGCAACAAGTTGCCCACTCTACAACTGTTTTTCAGGCAGCCTGAAAATTATATCAATTATTTCTTGCCTGCTTTTTTCTCATCTGCCAATAAAGGTTTATCAGGCGGCACGCCCAACAATGAGAGCGAGCCTTTCATAATTTCGGCAAAGGCAGGGGCAGCAACCACGCCGCCGTAATAACCGTTGGCTCTTGGGCGTTCTACGGCGACTGCCACAATTAAACGCGGATTTTCCACAGGAGCAAAGCCGATAAATAAGCCACGGTGTGCGGTGTTGTCGTAGCGAGAACGCGTTTTGCCGTCCTTGCCCACATATTGCACTTGCAAGGTTGCCGTGCCTGATTTGGCTCCGACCGAATAGCCGTCAATCGCACCACGCGTGCCTGTGCCGCCTTTTTCGGTTACGCTTTGCATCATTTTTCGCATTTGGTGCGCGGTTTCGGGTTTAATCACTTGCTCGCCTGCTTGTGGCGTATCGTGTTTAATTGCGGTTACTGGCAACAGTTGTCCGTCTGCGGTGAAAACGGTGTAACTTCTGACTAACTGCAACAAATTCACAGGAAAATAACCATAACTCATAGTTGCTTGGTCAAGCGGTGTCCAGTTATTCAGTTTGCGTAAGGGATAAGTGCTTTCCGCAGGCAGCCCTGCATTAGTGGCTTCGTCTAAACCTAATTTAATATAATGTTCGCGTGCCACTTCTTTGGGCAACATCAAAGACAATTTGCTTGAACCCACATTCGATGATTTTTGAATCACCCCTTCCACAGTCAAAGACGCATAAGGGTGCGAGTCTTTAATCAATTTATTGCCCACAGTGTAGGGCATGGTATTTAATACGGTGTGCGGTTTAACCTTGCCTTCGTCTAAAGTTTTCATAATAATCAAAGGCTTGGCGGTTGAACCTGGTTCAATCACATCCATCATTGCGGTATTTTTACGATTTTCCGCAGGATATTTATTAAACTCTTGCGGATTGAATGTGGGGTAATTGGCCATTGCCAAAATTTCGCCTGTTTTGGCATCTAAAACAATGGCATAGGCTTTTTTGGCTTGGTGAAAATCAACGGTTTTGTGCAAGGCTTCCATGGTTAAGTGCTGGATATTTCTATCCAAAGTTAAGGTTAAGTCCTTGCCGTCAATCGGGGCTTGATTGCGGGGCGAATCCACGCTGTCAATATATTCACCACGATTGTTTTTAATCACCATTTTCACGCCGTCTGTGCCGCTTAACAGTTTTTCGTTGGTGCGTTCCAAGCCTTCCAAGCCGATGATTTTTTCCACAGTGGCTTCAATTTGCTTGTTGGCAATGGCTTTTTTCAAGATTTCAGGGTCTTGAATTTCTTTGAAATCGTCTTCGCCTTTGAGTTTATACAAAATTTCGGTTTTGGTAATGCCGATAATTTGTCCAAAATCTTCGCCATTCGGATAACGGCGTTGCGTGGTGTGCAACACACGCAAACCTGGCAATTTTAAAGCGGTTAATTGTTTGGATAAATCTTCGTCAATATTGCGTTGCACATACACATCGCCGCGTTTTTTCTTATCATCGTATGTATGATAATTAAAGATTTTGGCGGCTTCGTCATTGGAAATATTGAGTAATTGGGCTGCCTGAACAATTTTTTGATTAAAATCTTGTTCTTGTTGCACGATTTTGGCAAGTGCTTTGGGTTTATCTTTGTTATCTGCTTTTAATTGAACAAAATCAGGCAGTTGATTGGTATCCACAATCACATTACCACGATTTTCGCTAATTGCCAAAACCGCACCGTTGCGGTCGAGAATACGCCCACGCGTGGCAGGCAATTTCACCGCACGCATAAAAGTGTTGTCAGAATAATTTTGATATTTTTCCTGATTTTTTGTGGTGAAATAAACCACACGCAAAATCACCAGTGATAACAAAAACGCCAAAGCGATAAACACAAATGCCACACGCCCGCCTTTGGCTTCGGGGCGTGGTTTTTTATCGTATCGTTTGCTTTTTGTTATATTATGAGATTGCATATTGATAAGCATATTACTGACCCTTTTTTTCTATAATTTTCAGTCGTTCCACAGGCGGAATTTCCAAACCCTGCTTGTTGGCGGCTTGGCGAACGCGTTGCGTGTTCGTTAAATCCACGCGTTGCACCTGCATGCGTTCGTATTCTTTGTGCATTTCGTTTAATTCGTTTTGCATGGTGTTTAACTCGACAAACGAATCCCGCGTTTGGTTGCGTATGTTGATGAGAAACAACGCAGACACCAAAGCCACTACCAATAATAACGCATTGATAAATCGAATCATTTGTATGAGAAACTCCACTCAACTATTATAGGGTGGGCATTTTTGCCCACCGATAACGCCGATAGGCGTTGATTAAATATTTTCAGGCAGCCTGAAAAACAGCCATTCAACAGCGTGGGCAACAAGTTGCCCACCCTACGCTTTCTCTGCCACTCTTAACATCGCCGACCTTGCTCTAGGATTATTCTGCACTTCGGCATCAAGCGGGCGAATGGCTTTGCCCACAATTTTTAACGGCGGTTTTTCTAACGCATCATCTTTTTCAATCACCCATTTGGGCAAAGGTTTGACCGTTGATTGCTGTTTTATAAACTGTTTCACAATGCGGTCTTCCAAAGAATGAAACGCAATCACCGCCAAACGACCGCCTGTTTTCAGGCAGCCTACCACTTGTGGCAAAACGGCAGACAACTCGGTTAATTCACCATTGATAAAAATACGAACCCCTTGAAATG
>JAFWTP010000207.1 GCA_017518845.1 Neisseriaceae bacterium | reverse complement strand
ATGACATAGAGAGTTTAGTGCAGCCTGATTTTTATTTGTTATGTTAGTCTCCAAAGATAATTCTACTAAATTACTTAATTTTCCAATACTTTCAGGTAGTGTTGTGATACTTTCACAGCCACTTAAACGCAATTCTCGCAAATTACTTAATTGTCCAATACTTTCAGGTAGTGTTTTAAGATTTGAACAAGTGTCTAAAACTAATATTTGTAAGTTTTTTAATTTTCCAATGTTTTCAGGGAGCATGGTGATCTTTTTACAACCACTTGATAAATGCAATTCTTGCACATTCCTTAATATATTAATATCTTCAGGTAAATTAGGAATATCGATATCGCAGTCTATCCATACTTCTGTTAATTGCTCAAAGTAATTGAGTTTCTCATCAAGGGCTTTATTTCGTAATTCTTCTCTGAAAATAAATTCGTTCCATAATTCAGAGTCAGATATAGGTTCATCAAAACAATAATAAGGATCTCTTCTTCCTTGAATTTTGAATGGTAGCATTTCAAAAAATGTTATACATTCGTCTATCTCTGGTTTATAATATTTTTGTTCCAAATAATAATAGAGTGCTTCAATAACCATTATGACAACATATATTCTTACAGTTAGTTCTTTATCGAAAGGAGTGGGAATGGGGATATTATGCAAGCTTCTGCTTGCAGATTTTACAATAGCAATAGGAAATGGGAAATCTTCAGGGTATTTGTTGCTATAAGACATTGTATGTACATAACGAAAAAATAACCTACTATATCTTACTTCTAATACCATATAATTAATAAAATCTCTAAATAATTTAGCGGATTCTTCTTCTTCTTCAATAATAGAACTTCTCATTCCGTCCAGTTCATAACGAATAAGTTGAATAATATGAATACCTAATAATATTTTGTTTTGACCAAATAGATTGAGAATGTCTACAATTTTTTCATATGTAATAGTTGCAATTTGTAGAGCAGAGTCTGTATCTAGAGTGCGTAAAGTACGAAAATAAAGTTCATCTTGATGAATTCTTTTGAATTTACCAACATTTTGCAAAAAGTCCATGATTAAAACTCCTTATATAGGGGTAAAAAAATTTTTCGTACAGGGCATTCTTTGTCAAGAATGCCCTGTAATAGTACTATTACAGGAAGACTGGACGACAAAAGAAAAAAACGCCCTGCGGCGTTGGCGTTTTTAATATGCTTTCAGCCAGCCTGAATAATCCTTTGAATTATAGTAAAATCCCCACTTTATCTTTTTATTTAGGAAAAAATATGTCGGGCAATGCTTTGGGGCAATTATTTCGGGTGAGTACTTTTGGCGAAAGTCATGGTGTGGGTATCGGTTGTGTGATTGACGGCTGTCCGCCGAATTTGCCGCTCACCGTTGATGATATTCAGCCCGATTTAGACCGCCGCCGTCCTGGTACTTCTCGCTATGTGACGCAACGCAAAGAAAGCGATACAGTGGAAATTTTATCAGGCGTGTTTGACGGCAAAACCACAGGCACGCCGATTGCCTTATTTATCCGCAACACCGACCAACGCAGTAAAGATTACGGTGCCATTGCCCACGCTTTTCGTCCAGGACACGCCGATTTTTCATACTGGCATAAATATGGTATTCGTGATTATCGTGGCGGCGGGCGAAGTTCTGCACGCGAAACCGCCGCACGCGTTGCCGCAGGAGCAGTTGCTAAAAAATGGCTCAAACACACATTCGGCACGGAAATTGTGGCATTCGTTTCGCAAATCGGCGACAAAATCATTCAATTTGAAAACGAAGCATACATTAACGAAAATCCATTTTTCGCCGCAAATCGCTCGCAAATCAAAGAGTTAGAAGCATATTTAGACGGCATTCGTAAAAGCACCGACAGCATAGGTGCAAAATTAGAAATCATCGCTCGCAATGTGCCGCCTGCCTTGGGTGAGCCTGTGTTTGACCGCTTGGACGCAGACATTGCCCACGCAATGATGAGCATTAACGCCGTTAAAGGCGTGGAAATCGGGGACGGCTTTGCGGCGGTTTGTCAAAAAGGTAGCCAGCACGGCGATGAAATGGATAAAAACGGCTTTTTAACCAATCACGCAGGCGGTATTTTGGGCGGCATTAGCACGGGAGCGGAAATTGTGGTGCGTATTGCCGTGAAACCCACGCCCAGCATTGCCAAACCACGCAAAACCATAAACGAAAATGGCGAAGAAATTGAACTTGCCACACACGGCAGACATGACCCCTGCGTAGGCTTACGAGCCGCCCCCATAGCGTCCGCCATGCTCGCATTAGTGCTTGCCGACCACGCCATGAGAAATCACGCACAATGTGGCTGGAAATAAATCGTAGGGTGGGTTTCCTAACCCACCAAACAACTTTTTAATAGTCGGTTCACAGCAAAACCATTCAGCGTTGGTTCGCATTGTCGTATTATTTATACTGCCTGCGGCTCACAGCCTTGCCTGCTTTTGCTGTGAACCGACTATATTTTTCAGGCTGAAACCTTTGCGAAACCTATTTATCTATATAATAAATGCAAATGTTATAGGTGGGCATTCTTGCCCACCAACCGCCCGACAGGGCGGAATTTTCTTAAATATCAATAAATAATCAGCCTGAAATAAATTAGGCATTATTTTACCGCGTAATGATTGAATATGGGGGAGAAAAACGGCGTTTCAGGCTGCCTGAACGATAAATAAAATGCGTGGGCAATAAAGAGTTGCCCACGCTACTGTTTTTATTATTTTCTAAATAATTTATCAAATGCTTTATTCACCGCTTTGTCAATATTTTGTTGTACAATGCGTTCAACTTCTTTATCCACGCTATTGGTTGAATCTCTATTGTCCGTATTTTCTCTATCATTTTGATTGTTTCTGTTATTTCTATTTGCTCTGCGACTTTTATTATTTCTATTGCGAGAACGGACATTTTCTTCTTGTGTCTGATACATACCCTTTATGTCATATACTTTGGGCGGTTTATCTTTGCTATTGAGTTGGATTATTTCAAGTATATTATAATTTGTTGCATACAGCTCCTCGTTGATTTTATCACGCATAGCGACATCAAGTTCAGGCAACATAAGTACTGGATATGGAGAAGTACTGGTATATTTCCAATAATTAACTTTTTTTCCCAATTCCACATCTAACAAGTCTCTTTGAGATTCTTGATGCCCACTTCCTGGGCTAATCGTTTGACAATCAAAAAGATCATTTTGAGCAGGATCTTCAATGAGTGTATCTGGTGCAATATTTCTTTCGCTTATTCCGTGTGTGTCAAAAAAGAATAATCTACGAGCAAAAAAAGGACTATGACTTGCATCATAGTAATATGTGTCGTATTCAAATACAGTCATGATAGGACCATATCGATAATCATATAGTTTGTAATACCATCTTGTTGGACAGCCTAATTTAGCAATCACATCTTGTGTTTTGTCTTTTCCACAGTTGAATTTGGGAACATTGGTGTTACTTCTGGGAAAGTATGCCGTAGGCAGATTTTTAATTATTTTTCCCCCTGTATTTGCTGGACAGGAAATATTTTCTGCAACGACATAGCCGCTACAAAAAACGCTTAAAAACAGCATGCAAAGTAATTTGTTTAACATTTTAAAGTTTCCTTTTTTTGTTGAATGAAGTTTCAGGCAGCCTGAAAAATGTTTTTGAAAAATTTTTATTCCGTTAAACGCCAGTTGATTGCCAAATGTTCGTTGCAGTCTTTAAAATGTCCGCAACCATTAAATTTTTTTACTGTATAGCCGTATTTATTGATTTCTTTATAATCTTTAGGTGCAGGGTAGGCTGGGTGTGTTGCCATTAAAATTTTATGACCACGAGAAGTATCAATTAGGCTTGCTTTTCTATGAGCACAATCACCCCACAGCATAAATACCAAGTTTTCTTTTTTCTGACTTAAAATTTTAATTACACCGTCAGTAAAGCATTGCCAACCAAAATGTGCATGGGAATTTGCTTTCTCTTTTGCTTTTCCTTTTCCAACCGTTAAAGTTGAATTAAGTAATAAAACCCCTTGTTCTGCCCACTCTGTTAGGTTGCCATTGCTTTTTGGTATTTCATAGTTAAATTCTCTTTTTAATTCTTTAAAAATATTATTTAAACTTGGTACATTTGAAACATTTATACCGTTAGGAATAGAAAAACTTAATCCCATTGCTTTGTACAGTCCAGTTTCTTCATCTATATCTGAATAAGGGTCTTGTCCTAATATAACCACTTTAACTTTGTTAAATGGCGTTAATTCAAAAGCCCTAAAAATTAAATTTTCACATGGGCAAATAATTTCGTCGTTTTCTTTTGCTTTGTTCAAATATTCTTCGATTTGGGAAAATAAAGGAGAATCAACAAGTTCTTTTAGTTCTTCACGCCAACTTGTTGCGTTGATTAGTGTTTTAAGATAACTCATATATTACCCTTCATTGATTAGATAGTCTTAATCAGGTAGAAAAAAAATTTTCGTACGGGGGTGCTTTGTCAAGCACCCCCTATACAGTACTGTATAGGCGTTGCAGACAAGAAAAAACGCACACAGCGTGGGCGTTTGGTATGGGTTTTCAGGCTGCCTGAAAGATTTTCATACAAACTTATTTAAAAATTTCCCCAAACCCCTTGCATCATTTTTTGTTTATTTGTATAATCGTCATCTTTCCCCTGAATGGGGAGTTATTCTTATCCTTTCGGGAATCGGGACGAGTTGGCTTTAACCCTGTTGTATCAAGGGTTTCAGGCAGCCTGAAAAGGTGCCAGTCTGAAAATGGTCGATTACGCCGATTTAAGATATAAGATATTGTTTTAAGGTTAAAACTATGATTCAAATGCAGACCATGTTAGATGTGGCTGACAATTCTGGTGCGCGTAGTGTGATGTGCATCAAGGTGTTGGGCGGTTCTAAACGCCGCTACGCTTCTGTTGGCGACATTATTAAAGTAACGGTAAAAGACGCCGCTCCTCGCGGTCGTGTGAAAAAAGGTGATGTGTACAACGCTGTGGTTGTGCGTGTTGCCAAAGGTGTTCGCCGTGCAGACGGTGCGTTGATTAAATTCGACAACAATGCCGCCGTGTTATTAAACAACAAATTAGAACCATTAGGCACGCGTATCTTCGGACCTGTAACTCGTGAGTTACGCACCGAACGCTTTATGAAAATCGTGTCTTTGGCACCCGAAGTGATTTAAGGGGACGGTTTATGAACAAAATCATTAAAGGCGACAAAGTCATTGTCATTACTGGTAAGGACAAAGGTCGTACAGGCGAAGTGGTTCGTGTCTTGGACGGCAAAGTGATTGTGGAAGGTGTGAATGAAGTCAAACGCCATCGCAAACCTAATCCTGCTCGTCAAATTGAAGGTGGCATTGTTGCTAAAAATATGCCTGTGGATATTTCTAATGTGGCTATTTTCAATCCTGAAACAAATAAAGCCGACCGTGTGGGCATTAAAGTGATTGCCGAAGAAGGTCAAAAAGTACGCCGTGTTCGTGTGTATAAATCGAACGGTGCGGAAATTGCAAGGAGCAAATAATGGCACGATTAAGAGAATTTTATAAGGAAACAGTGGTTCCTGAGTTGATGAAAAAATTCAACTACAAAAGCGTTATGGAAGTGCCTCGCATTGAAAAAATCACCTTGAATATGGGTGTGGGCGAAGCCGTTGCCGATAAAAAAGTAATGGAACACGCTGTGGCTGATATGCAAAAAATCGCAGGTCAAAAACCTGTGGTAACGGTTGCTCGCAAGTCGATTGCTGGTTTCAAAATCCGTGATAATTATCCCATCGGTTGTAAAGTAACTTTGCGTCGCGACAAAATGTTTGAATTTTTGGATCGTTTGATTTCGATTTCTCTGCCACGCGTTCGCGATTTTCGTGGTTTGTCTGCCAAGTCTTTTGACGGTCGTGGTAACTACAATATGGGCGTGCGTGAGCAAATTATTTTCCCTGAAATCGAATACGACAAAATTGACGCGTTGCGTGGTTTAAATATCACCATCACAACAACCGCAAAAACCGATGAAGAAGCGCGTGCGTTGCTTTCTTTATTCAAATTCCCTTTTAAAGGTTAATAGTATGGCAAAAAAATCGTTAATCAATAGAGATGTCAAACGGGTGCGTTTAGCCAAAAAATATGCCGCTAAACGAGAAGCGATTTTCGCCGTCATCAACGACAGCAACGCTACACCAGAAGATAAATTTCAAGCACGCTTGAAATTGCAAGCAATTCCTCGCAATGCAATGCCCACTCGTCAGCGTCGCCGTTGTGCATTGACTGGTCGTCCGCGTGGCACATTCCGCAAATTTGGTCTTGGTCGCACGAAAATTCGCGAAATCGCAATGCGTGGCGAAATTCCTGGCGTAATCAAGGCAAGTTGGTAATAGGGAGTTAAAAATTATGAGTATGCATGATCCTATTTCCGATATGCTGACCCGTATTCGCAACGGACAACGGGCGAACAAAGTCAGCGTTTCTATGCCTTCATCTAAATTAAAATGCTCGATTGCAACCGTTTTGAAAGAAGAAGGTTATATCGAAGGTTTCTCTGTAAGTGCAGATGCAAAACCTGTTTTGAATATTGAGTTGAAATATTACGCAGGTCGCCCTGTGATTGAGCAAATCAAACGCGTTTCTCGTCCAGGTTTGCGTATTTACAAAGGTGCGGCAGAAATTCCTGCTGTGATGAATGGTTTGGGTGTGGCGATTGTCAGCACTTCCAAAGGTGTCATGACTGACCGCAAAGCGCGTGCTAACGGTGTTGGCGGCGAGTTGCTGTGTATTGTGGCGTAAGATTAGGAGGAAAAAATGTCGCGTATTGCAAAAAATCCAGTGGCTATTCCTTCTGGTGTTGAAGTGAAATTAGCCGATAACGAAATTGTCGTTAAAGGTAAATTAGGCGAACTCAAACAAAGCATTAACAGCGAATTGGTCGAAATCAAAAACGATAACGGTAAAATTACATTTGCTGTAAAAAATGACAGCCGTGAAGCCAACGCATTATCAGGTACTTTCCGTGCCTTAATTGCGAATATGGTTAAAGGCGTGTCTGACGGCTTTGAGAAAAAACTGCAATTAGTGGGTGTGGGTTATCGTGCCCAAGCACAAGGCAAAGCGTTGAACTTGTCATTAGGTTTTTCGCACCCTGTGGTGTATAACCTGCCTGACGGTATTACTGCTCAAACCCCATCGCAAACTGAAATCGTTATTTCAGGTGCAGACCGCCAAAAAGTAGGTCAAGTTGCCGCCGAAATCAGAGGTTTCCGTCCGCCCGAACCTTATAAAGGTAAAGGTGTTCGTTATGCCGATGAAACAGTGGTATTAAAAGAAACCAAGAAAAAATAATTGAGGTTTTGAAAATGAATAAAAAATTAGCCCGTCTGCGTAGAGCACGCAAAACCCGTGCCAAAATTGCGGATATGCAAGCCGTTAGATTATGCGTTCATCGCTCTAACAATCATATTTATGCCCAAATTATTGGTGAAAAAGGTGTGTTAGCACAAGCATCATCAGTAGAAGCCGAAGTGCGTAGCAATGCAAAATATGGCAACAATGTGGCTGCCGCTGCTGTAATTGGCAAACGCATTGCTGAAAAAGCGAAAGCCGCTGGCATTGAAGAAGTTGCTTTTGACCGTTCTGGTTTTAAATATCATGGTCGTGTCAAAGCGTTGGCAGAAGCCGCTCGTGAAAACGGTTTGAAATTCTAAACGGAGTTAAATAATGGCAAAACACGAAACAGAAGAACGCGGCGACGGCTTGATTGAAAAAATGGTTGCTGTCAATCGCGTAACCAAAGTGGTTAAAGGTGGTCGCATTATGGCGTTCTCCGCTTTGACCGTAGTAGGGGACGGCGATGGTCGCATTGGTATGGGTAAAGGTAAAGCCAAAGAAGTGCCTGTTGCTGTTCAAAAAGCAATGGATCAAGCACGCCGTAACTTGGTGAAAATCCCTTTGAAAGACGGCACTATTCACCACGAAGTGATTGGCAAACACGGTGCAACCAAAGTATTTATGCAGCCTGCCAAAGAAGGTAGCGGTGTAAAAGCGGGTGGTCCTATGCGTTTGGTATTTGACGCTATCGGCGTTCGCAATATTTCTGCCAAAGTGCATGGTTCAACAAATCCATACAATATTGTGCGTGCCACACTCAATGGCTTGGGCAAATTGTACACACCTGCCGAAATCGCATCCAAACGCGGTTTGAGCGTAGAAGAAATTTTAGGAGCAGGCAATGAGTGAGCAAAAGAAAATCAAAGTAACTTTGAAAAAAAGTTTGATTGGACGCATTGAATCTCATCGTGCTTGTGCAAGAGGCTTGGGTTTGCGTCGTCGTGAGCATACTGTGGAAGTATTAGATACCCCTGAAAATCGCGGTATGATTAACAAAATCAGTTACTTATTAGAAGTGGAGTAATAATATGTACTTAAATACTATTTCTCCTGCCGAGGGTGCCACACACGCACCCAAACGCGTTGGTCGCGGTATCGGTAGCGGTATGGGTAAAACCTGTTGCCGTGGCGTGAAAGGTCAAAAAAGCCGTGCAGGTGGTTTCCACAAAGTAGGCTTTGAGGGCGGTCAAATGCCATTGCAACGCCGTTTGCCTAAACGCGGCTTTAAATCGACAACGGCTCGTTTCAACGCACAAGTTACTTTGGGCGAATTGAATAATTTGCCGATTGAAGAAGTGGATATTTTGGCATTAAAACAAGCCCGTTTGGTTCCTGCAAACGCTCAAAGCGTGAAAGTGATTCTTTCAGGCAGCCTGAACAAAGCCATTTCTTTGCGTGGCATTGCCGCAACAAAAGGTGCAAAAGCAGCGATTGAAGCGGCTGGCGGTAAGATTTCTGATTAAGGTTATTTCGCATGGCTAACTCGTCGTCCAAAATGTCAAGCATTTCTGTTGATTTGAAAAACAGAATTATGTTCTTGATTGGTGCGTTGTTTGTGTTCCGTGTTGGTTCGCATATTCCCGTGCCAGGCGTTGATGCGGTGGCATTAAATCGCCTGTTTGAAAGTGCTAATAATGGCATTTTGGGTATGTTGAATATGTTTTCGGGCGGCTCACTGTCTCGGTTTTCGGTGTTTGCGATTGGCATTATGCCGTATATTTCTGCGTCCATCGTAATGCAGTTGGCAACCGAGATTATTCCGTCTTTGAAAGCCTTGAAAAAAGAGGGCGAAGCAGGGCGGCGAGTGATTACCAAATACACCCGTATTGGTACGGTGCTTTTAGCAGGCGTGCAAAGTTTTGCCGCCGCTGTCATGCTTTTCAGGCAGCCTGGTTTAGTGGGTATTTCTCAATATGAGTTTTACTTATCAACCGTAGTGTGTTTAACCACAGGCACAATGTTCTTAATGTGGTTGGGTGAGCAAATCACCGAACGCGGTGTGGGCAATGGCATTTCCTTGATTATCTGTGCAGGTATTGCCGCAGGTATTCCAGGTGCGATTGGC
Organism: Neisseriaceae bacterium; assembly: GCA_017518845.1. GTDB lineage: Bacteria > Pseudomonadota > Gammaproteobacteria > Burkholderiales > Neisseriaceae > RGIG9985. The sequence continues at coordinate 12,787 of JAFWTP010000207.1, read as the reverse complement.
AAACTCTTTACCATGACCGCAGAAGGCTCGCTTAACCCCCTATTAGCCGTATTGATTATCGCATGTGCGTTGGCTTTGGTATATGCTGTGGTGTATATTGAATCTGCACAACGCAAAGTGCCGATTCACTTTGCCAAACGCCAAGTGGGTAACCGTATGATGCAAGGGCAAAATACCGTTCTGCCATTCAAACTCAATATGGCAGGGGTGATTCCGCCGATTTTTGCGTCCAGTATTATTTTGTTCCCAACCACGATTATGAGTTGGGTTGGCGGACAAGGTATTGGCACACAAAGCAGTAGTTCGTTTTTAGGCAAATTAGCCTTGTATTTTCAACACGGACAGCCGTTATACATTATCTTTTTTGCGTCTGCTGTGATATTCTTCTGCTTTTTTTACACTGCTTTGGTATTTAGCCCACGCGAAATTGCAGAAAACCTGAAAAAACAAGGGGCATTTGTACCAGGTATTCGTCCTGGTGAAAACACCTCACGCTACATTGAAAGCGTGGTTTTGCGATTAACCTTTTACGGTGCGTTATACATTACCATTGTGTGTTTGATTCCCGAATTATTGGTATCGTTTGCGAATATTCCCTTTTATTTGGGCGGTACTTCGCTGTTGATTTTGGTTGTGGTGAGCATAGACTTCACTGCACAAGTGGCTTCATACCGTATGAGTCAGCAATATCAACAATATGAAGGTGATAAATACTTGGCAAACAAATTAGGCAAGAAATAAGAGAAATCTTTATGGCAAAAGAAGACACCATACAAATGCAAGGTGAAATCCTTGAAATGTTGCCAAACGCCACATTCAAGGTGAAGTTGGAAAACGACCATGTGGTTTTAGGATACATTTCAGGCAAGATGCGTATGCACTATATTCGCATTTCGCCTGGTGATAAAGTAACAGTTGAGATGACTCCTTACGATTTATCTCGTGCAAGAATTGTTTTTCGGACTAAATAAAGTTTTGAAAGGACTTTAATAATGCGTGTGCAACCCTCTGTAAAGAAAATATGTCGCAACTGTAAGATTATTCGCAGACATGGCATTGTCCGCGTGATTTGTACAGATGCTCGTCATAAACAAAAACAAGGTTAATAAAAGGAATTAAATTATGGCTCGTATTGCTGGTGTAAATATTCCCAACAATGCCCACATCGTGATTGGCTTACAAGCGATTTATGGCATTGGTAGCAGCCGTGCTCGTTTAATTTGCGAGCAAGCAGGAATTGAATGTTCGGTGAAAGTGAAAGACTTAACCGAAGCACAATTAGAAACCTTGCGTAGCAAAGTGGCTCAATTTGAAGTTGAAGGCGACTTGCGTCGTGAAGTAACAATGTCCATCAAACGCTTGATGGATATGGGTTGCTATCGTGGTTTCCGTCATCGCCGTGGTCTGCCCTGTCGTGGTCAAAGAACGCGTACGAATGCTCGTACCCGTAAAGGTCCGCGTAAGGCGATTGCAGGCAAAAAATAATGTTCATTAAATAAGGATTATTGATAATGGCAAAAGCAAACACAGCTCGTGTACGCAAAAAAATACGCAAAACCGTGAGTGAAGGTGTGGTGCATGTTCATGCATCGTTTAACAACACCATCATTACCATTACTGACCGTCAAGGCAATGCGTTGTCTTGGGCTACTTCTGGCGGTGCAGGTTTTAAAGGTTCGCGTAAAAGTACACCTTTCGCTGCCCAAGTTGCAGCAGAAGCCGCTGGCAAAGTTGCCCAAGAGTATGGTGTCAAAAATTTAGAAGTACGCATCAAGGGTCCAGGTCCTGGTCGTGAATCTTCTGTTCGTGCATTGAATGCTCTGGGTTTTAAAATTACTTCAATTACGGATGTTACCCCCGTTCCTCATAACGGTTGCCGTCCGCCCAAACGCCGTCGTGTTTAATAGGAGAAGATTAGAATGGCTCGTTATATTGGACCAAAATGTAAATTGGCTCGCCGCGAGGGTACAGACTTATTCTTAAAATCCGCTCGCCGCTCCATTGATTCAAAATGCAAAATTGATACTGCACCAGGTCAGCACGGTGCGAATCGTGGTCGCATTTCGGACTACGGTATTCAGTTGCGTGAAAAACAAAAAATCCGCCGCATTTATGGCGTATTGGAACGCCAGTTCCGCCGTTATTTTGCCGAAGCAGAACGCCGCCGTGGTTCAACAGGTGAATGGTTGTTGCAACTGTTGGAATCTCGTTTGGACAATGTGGTGTATCGTATGGGTTTTGGCTCAACGCGTGCCGAAGCACGCCAGTTGGTTAGCCACAAAGCGATTACCGTGAATGGTCAAGCCGTGAATATTCCGTCATTCCAAGTGAAACCTGGTGATGTGGTTGCCGTGTGCGAAAAAGCCAAAAAACAAGTTCGCATTCAGGAAGCATTAGGCTTGGCAGGACAAATCGGTTTTCCGTCTTGGGTTGAAGTTGATGCAACCAAAATGGAAGGCACTTACAAAAACTTGCCCGATCGTTCCGAGTTAAGCAGCGACATCAAAGAGCATTTAGTAGTCGAATTGTACTCTAAATAATGTTTGAATCTAAATTAAGGACGAGATGGAATGCGAAACATCACTTCTGAACTTTTAAAACCAAGACAAATCAATGTCAATGCCTTGTCCGACAGACAAGCCAAAATTTCGTTAGAACCTTTTGAACGCGGTTTTGGTCATACTTTGGGCAACGCATTACGGCGGATTTTGCTTTCTTCAATGACGGGCTTTGCACCCACAGAAGTTAAAATTGACGGTGTATTGCATGAATACTCTTCGATTGAACACATTGAAGAAGATGTGGTTGATATTCTGTTAAACATCAAAGGCATTGTGTTTAAACTGTTCAATCGCGATTCTGTGGTGTTGAATATAAAAAAAGACACCAAAGGCGTGGTTACCGCCGCCGATATTGAATTGCCGCATGATGTGGAAATTTTAAATCCAAATCATGTGATTTGTCATATCGCCGAAGGCGGTAGTTTCTCGGCTGAAATTAAGGTTGAATCAGGTCGTGGCTATTGCCCCGCATCGCAATCTCGCAAACTGAAAGATGATACGCGTGAAATCGGCAGCATTCTGTTAGATGCCAGTTTTTCGCCCGTGTTGCGTGTGTCGTTTGAAGTGGAACCCGCTCGCGTAGAACAACGCACCGATTTAGATCGCTTGGTTTTAGACATCGAAACAGACGGCTCTGTGGATCCCGAAGAAGTGTTGCGTCAATCCGCACAAATTTTGATTAGTCAAATGGAAGTCTTCGTTGATTTGCAAAACGCTAATGTACCCGAAGAAGAAGAACAAGCCCCTGTGGTAGATCCGATTCTTCTGTTGCCTGTTGATGATTTGGAACTCACCGTGCGTTCGGCTAACTGCTTGAAAGCCGAAGATATTTACTATATCGGTGATTTGATTCAACGCACTGAAACTGAACTTCTAAAAACACCGAATTTGGGTCGCAAGTCATTGACTGAAATCAAAGAAGTCTTGGCAGCCAAAGGTTTGACTTTGGGTTCTAAATTAGAAGGCTGGCCGCCTGCTAATTTGGTGTCCAGATAATCTTTCAGGCAGCCTGAAAGCGTGTTTTTATTGATTAAGGATATTTAATATGCGTCATCGTAAGAGTAATCGTAAATTAAACCGTACCAGCAGTCATCGTTTGGCGATGTTGCGTAATATGGCAAATTCTTTGCTGATTCACGAAAGCATTGTTACCACATTGCCCAAAGCAAAAGAATTACGCCGCGTGGTTGAACCCTTGATTTCTTTGGGTAAAAAACCGTCTTTGGCAAATCGCCGTTTGGCATTTGACCGCACACGCAATCGTGATGTCGTGGTAAAATTATTTGGTGAATTAAGCGAACGCTTCGCTAACCGCAACGGCGGTTACACTCGCGTGCTGAAATATGGCTTCCGTCAAGGCGACAATGCCCCTATGGCATTGATTGAATTAGTTGATGCTGCCGAAGTTCGTGAGAAAAAAGAAGCGGCAGAAGCACAATCCGAATAATTTTAACGGTTGTTCCTAATGAATATGCAAAGAAAACCCATTTTTGCCTTAAAAACTGGTTTGTTGTTGAGTTTGTTTGCCACTGTTACGGCGTGTGGCTGGTTGCCCCATTCAGGTCCTTCCACAGGACAAGTTACTTCATTAGGACAAAGCAATAATCAGGCTGTTCCCGATGTCGCTTTGTTGGACATTGAACACAGCCTGATTCAAGATTTATCGCAACGCCACAAGGCAAACAGTTTTGCCGCATTAGAAAACACCGCACAAGGTCTTGATGTGGTGAGTCGTGGCGATGTATTAGATATTACCATTTGGGAAGCTGCCCCCGCTATGCTGTTTGGCGGAGCCTTGTCTGATAGTGGAGCAGGCACGGCTCATGTTACCAAATTGCCGCCACAAACTGTCAGTTCTAACGGCACGATTTCCATTCCTTTTGTAGGTAATTTGAAAGTTGAAAATAAATCGTTAGAGCAGATTCAAAGTCTTATTCGTAATCAACTTTCTCGCAAAGCCAATCAACCGCAAGTGATTGTGAGTTTAGCTCAAAACAATTCTACTAATGTTTTGGTTGTGCGGGCAGGCAACAGTATTAGAATGCCCTTAACTCCTGCACGAGAACGCATTTTGGACGCATTAGCCGCAGTCGGCGGTTCCACCGCTAATGTGCAGGACACCACCATTCAAATCACACGCAATCAAAAAATCAGCAAAATTGCATTAGAAGATTTGGTGTCTGACCCCACACAAAACATTTTATTGCATCGTGGCGATGTGGTAACGGTGATTACCAACCCTTACACATTCACTTCTATGGGTGCAGTAGGTCGAGCCCAAGAAATTGGCTTTTCCGCACGCGGTTTATCATTAGCCGAAGCCGTAGGCAGAATGGGTGGCTTACAAGACCGCCGTTCAGATGCACGCGGCGTATTTGTGTTCCGCTACACACCATTGTCTGAATTGCCCACCGCCGAACAGCCTAAATGGATAGAAAAAGGCTATAAAGCAAACAACGATATTCCCACTGTTTATCGTTTGGATTTAACCAATGCCAATTCGGTATTGTGGATGCAAAAATTCCCCATTCACAATAAAGATGTGGTGTATGTTTCCAATGCACCGTTGGCAGAAGTACAAAAATTCTTACAATTTGTCTTCTCACCTGTAACTTCGGGTGTAAGCAGTATCAACAATATAACCAACTAACGAAAGTTGTATGATTATTTGTTTTTCAGTATATAATACAACCTATTTTATTTTTCAGGCAGCCTGAAACTTAATATTCAGGCTGCCTGAAAAATAAAAAAACCACTTTTTAGACTGTTTGAAATGATGGATAAAAATATCTTTCAGGCAGCCTGAAAAAATATTCGATTGATATGGAACAAGAAGAATGAGTAGATTATCCAAATTAAAGAAAAACCCCAAAGCATTTTTTATTGATGCTTTAATCAAAAATTCTTTACGATTTATCACCGTAACCCTGCCTGTTATTTTAGCCTTATTGTATTTTGGTTTAATTGCGTCCGACCAATATATTTCCCAATCTTCTTTTGTGATTCGTTCGGCAAGTCAGCAAAATTCCTTAACAGGTTTGGGGGCGTTTTTACAAAATGTCGGCTTTTCGCGTTCGCAGGACGACACTTACAGCGTGCGTGAATATATCACTTCGCGTGCTGCACTCAATAACTTGGAACAACAAGGCATTGCCGTGCGTTCTTTTTATGAAACCAAGGGCGATTTAATTAGCCGTTTTAATACATTAGGTTTTAATGGCGAACAAGAATTGTTTTATCAATACTATAAGAAAAAAGTAACCGTTCAATTCGACCCCGTGTCGGGCATTTCCACATTAGATGTGGTGTCTTTTGATCCCAAAGATTCGTATGTGGTGAATGAGGCTTTACTCAAACAAGCCGAAGTTTTAATTAACCAACTGAATGATAGGGCTTTAAAAGATACGGTCAAATACGCACAAGCACAAGTTGATGTGGCAGAAGAACGGGTGAAAAAGGCGTCCGAAGATTTAATTGTGTATCGCACCAAAAACGGTGTATTTGACTTAAAAGTGCAAGCCGAAGGCAAAATCGGTTTAATTTCCAAATTGCAAGACGAACTCATTTTACTGCAAACACAATTAGACCAAGTGCGTGCGATTACTCCTGACAATCCGCAAATTTCAGGCTTAATGGCACGAGAACGCAGCCTGAAAAAAGAAATCGAAAAACAAACCAACGCCATGTTAAGCGATGAAGACGGTTCAATGACCAAACAAGCGGCAGAATATCAACGGGTTTATTTAGAAAACGAATTAGCCGAAAAACAACTTGCGGCAGCGATTACCGCATTAGAAAGTGCCAAAGCAGACGCCACACGCCAACAACTGTATTTGGAAGTGATTTCTGCCCCAGTTGAGCCTGACTTTGCGATGTTGCCCCGCCGCATGTACAATATTATTGCTACGCTATTCATCGGCTTAATGATTTACGGCGTTGCTGTGTTATTGCTGGCAGGCGTTAGGGAGCATAAAAACTGATGAGCGACAATGCCGAATAAACCACGCCCCCGCCACTGCCTGATGACGGTTACCAAAATGCGTCCAAATTAGCGATGACGCAAACCCGCGAAACCACGCTTAAAGAATCATTCCAAATCCAAAAACGCGTCATCGGAGCCTTGCTGTTGCGAGAAATGATTACCCGCTACGGACGCAATGACTTGGGCTTTCTGTGGCTGTTTGTAGAGCCGTTGTTGGCAGCGACTGTGATGGTTGCGTTGTGGAAATTTGTGCGTGGCACACATAATACTAACATCGTGGCATTTATTTTAACAGGCTACCCTATGATGATGATGTGGCGTAAAACCAGTAGTAGAACTATGGGGGCAGTTGCGGCGAATAGTGCTTTGTTATATCACCGTCATGTGCGTGTGATTGATTTATTGCTGTCCCGCATGATTTTAGAAGTTGCCAGTGTTACAGTGGCACAAATTGCTATTCTTGCTTTGTGTATATTTCTTGGTTGGATGAGTATGCCCGCAGACATATTTTATATGCTCATCGCTTGGATTTTAATGATATTTTTTGCTTTTGGTTTGGGTTTTGTTTTATATGCTATATCCGTTAAATCCGAAGTATTTGGTAAGGTATGGGGCTCATTGGGCATTGTGTTTATGATGGCATCAGGGGTTTTCTTTTTTGTTTCTGCCTTACCGCAACAAGTTCAAGAAATTGTGTTATGGATACCCATGATACACGGCACAGAGATGTTTCGTCATGGTTATTTTGGAGCAACTGTGGTTACAATGGAAAATCCGTGGTATTTGGTATTGTGGGACATTATTTTATTGTTAGTAGGTTTAATAGCAGTCAAAAGTGTTCGTCAGGAGACAGCAAAATAATGTTGGCATTAGAGCATGTGTATAAATCCTATCCCACACGCAAAGGTATGCGGACGGTGTTGCACGATATTACTTTTACACTACAAAAAGGAGAAAAGGTCGGTATTTTAGGACACAATGGAGCAGGTAAATCCACGCTTGTTCGTTTAATTGGTGGTGTGGAACAACCTGATTCGGGACGCATTATTCGCAATATGAGCGTTTCTTGGCCATTAGCCTTTTCAGGAGCATTACAAGGTAGCCTGACAGGTATGGATAACTTGCGTTTTATTTGCCGTATTTACAATGCCGATATAGCAAAAGTGGCAAAATTTGCCGAAGACTTTGCCGAATTAGGTTTATATCTCAACGAACCCGTTAAAACCTATTCATCAGGAATGAGAGCACGACTGGCTTTTGCCGTATCTTTGGCGATTGAATTTGACTGCTATTTAATTGATGAAGTGATTGCAGTGGGTGATACCCATTTAAAAGAAAGATGTAAATACGAACTATTTGAAAAACGCAAAGATCGTTCGTTGGTTTTAATATCGCACAGTGAGCAAATAATCAAACAGTATTGCGATAAAGGTATGGTATTACAAGAAGGACATTTATCGCAACCTGATAGTGTGGAATGGGCGTTTGTGAATTATTCTTAACTTTTCAGGCAGCCTGAAAGTGTTGTTTGATATTTTGATAATGGTAAATAGTGAAAACTTTTATTGAATTTGGAAAAAGTTTTCAGTATAACTTCTCCACTTGTGATGGAGTTTTTATACGATTTTGCGAGAACGGTATTTACTGATAGATTTACAATCCAAGTGCAAAAAAAGTCAGGGGGAGTGTTCATCAGTCCATTATAATCAACTTTTTGCAAAATAACAATGAATTGTGGCAAAAAATGGTACAAGTTATTGAACAAGTATTTAATGGTAAAACAAGCATTTTCAGGCAGCCTGAAAACTGAATATAGCATTTTGTTGTTGAAATAAAACCTGAAAAACTACATAAATATTTGATTTAATTGTTTTTTTTTTTTTTTTTTTGCTGTGGTTGCTTTTGTGTTGTAAATAAGTGTATAATCTACCAGCTTTTAAAGTTCAATTTATCGGGATTTATCAATGAAGAAGTTGCTTTTTTACATTCCCCCTGTTCCAGCACATAACGATCCATTGTTTTATTTAGGTGCATTAAAAAATAAATTATTACCCATTGTTCATATTTTAGTTCGCTTAAAATATGAAGTGTGTTTTTGCATTCCAGAAATTATTGCGGAACAAAATATACAATTTCCTGAAAAAAGCAAACTTATTGTTGTTAATGAGAGGGATTTTATTCAGAATACAGGCGTTATAAGTGATTTGGATTATGAAATTTATTGTCAAAATGAACAATCCATTGATAAAGTTGTAACATATTATCAACACATTTTCCAAGAAGATAATTACGATTTAATTATTGCTTGGGAAAACTGCCTATCTCATTTACAAAAGGTTTTCCCTGATACTCCAGTATTAAATTTAATGCCTGGATTTATTTCTCGATTGCCCTATCCTGATTTAGTATTTTTTGATCATTTAGGTCTGTTCAAAGAAAGCAGAATATATCAAAATATAAACGATGAATTAAATCGTATAGAATTAACGGATAAAAGTATTGAATTTATTTCTAATTTTGTGATCAAGTTAAAAGATTTTTATAGAGAACAGACTTGGGTTCAAGAATTATTAGAAAATACGAAAAATTATCAGCGATATTCCAGTTTTGCACTATTGCCATTGCAATATACGCAACACTATGCTTATCGCGTGGATTGCCAAAGTAGTAATTACGACTTAATGATTCAGGTGTTGAATAGTGTTGATGAAAGCACAGGGGTCATTGTAACTCAATATTGTGCAGGAGACACTGCTGAAAAAGTAATTACTTCTACTAATATGGATAGATTGCTTGAACAATATCCCAATTTAATTTTCAATCCACAATTTGACAGTATAGATAATATTTCTCAATATTTATTACCTTTTGTTGGTAAGGTTATTAACTGTTCTTCTTCTTTGGCATTGCAAGCAATACTTTTCAACAAAAATGTTGAATTATTATGTGATAGCCATTTAAGTCGTATTATTGAGTTATCCAAATCAAGCAATCTGAACAGGTTGAAAATCATTTATTGGCTGTTGTTTAAAGCTAATGTGCATTTCTCGTTGCTGCTAGATGATAAGTTTTTAGATTTATTTATTACTTCTTGCATAGAACGAAGAGAAATAAAGTTAGACTCACTAATTACTGACTACGATAACTATTTATTATCTGGTCTTCGTTTTCAGCGAGCAGTAGAAAAAGTGGGATTTAAATCTTCTAATAAAAACAAACTCATTGAAAAATTAAAAGATAGAATAGAAAAAGTCGATATTGTTTCGTTTGATATTTTTGACACATTGATTGAACGACCTTTTGCACAGCCAGTAGATTTGTTCATATTGGTTGAACAAAAGATGTTGAAATTTGCCAATTTCCCCCGTTTTCACTTTGCCAAAGAGCGGGTGAGAGCACAACAAATTGCGAATGAAATTTATAAAAATGAAAATAAAGTAGAAATTTCCCTTGATGAAATTTATCGAGTGCTTGCTGATAATTTTGGTTTATCGCAGTGGCAAGCAGATAAAATTAAACAATTGGAATTGGATACCGAGTTTTCATTATTGCATTGTCGTCCAAGTGGTAAAGCAATCTATGATTATTGTAAAAAATTAGGTAAAAAAATTATTTTTATCTCGGATATGTATTTAGATAAGGAGTTTATCTTAAAATCATTAGATAGAAATGGTTATGATATAAACAATGATGTGTTGTACTTGTCATCAGAGATTGGTAAGAAAAAAAGCGATAGCACATTATTCAAATATGTTTTACAACAAGAGGAAATACAGCCTAAACAGCTGTTACATATTGGCGATAATAACAATGGTGATTTGAATATGCCTAAATCGTTAGGTATCGATGCTTATCGTTTAGTTCGTTCCGTTGATAAGATGTATAATCACAAATTATATGGTTCTCACTTTCATATACGCGGTAACTTTAATCGTAGTTTAGGTGAAAGCGTTTTAATTTACTTGATTGCAAGACAAAATTTTGATAATCCAGAAATGCTTAAAGTGCCTGAAAACTCATTTGCACATGGCAATGCTTTTCTTTTAGGATACAATATTTTTGCTGCCACAATATTGGGTTATGTTATGTGGATATATCAGCAAAAGAAAATCAATCATTACGATGCTTTGTTTTTTATGGCAAGAGATGGACGAATCTTAAAAGAAGTCTATCAGATTTTATATCCCCAAGATAATACAACATTGCAATATATGTATGGCTCGCGTAAGTTGATGCGTTATACGGTCATACCCGACATATTTGACACATTGACCGAATTAGGTAGTTTGCAAAGTAGAGTACCTGCCGAAGTATTAAAAGAAATTTGGGATTGGCAAACAGATAATCCTGTTTTGATGAATAAAGTTACTTCTTTTACAGAAGAATTAGCGGCGATTGATGAAATTAAGAAAGAATTTGTCAACTTTTTAACACAATCTCGGCAAAAGAATAAATTACTGCTCAAATATTGCGAGTGTAATGGAATAAAATCTGCCAACAATCCCGCAATTGTGGAAATTGGTTATCGTGGCACATTGCAGTATTATTTGCAAAAATCGTTGGCTAAACCCATTTCAGGTTTGTACTACTGTCTATTTGACGGTGTAGAATATTATATTCCCAAACATTTACAACAAAACAGCGGTGCTTGTTTGCAGTATTTATGTAAAGAAAACTATGCTGCCAATGAAATATCTTATTTAATTGCTACCAATGGTTTTTTATATGAAACAGTTTTTTGTAGTGATGAAGACACCATTGTGGGTTTAAGAGAGTTTTCTATTTTTGGTCAGAAAAGTAGTATTCGTGCGATTAGAAACAGAAATCTTTGGGACGATAAGCGTAAGTCAGTGGTTAGAGAAATTCATCGTGGTATTCGACAGTTTGCCACAGATTTTCACGCTTTATTGGGTGATTATATGGCAGATATTTCATTTTCTCCTGTTTTGGCAGAAAATATGGTGCGTTGTTTCCTTGATAAACCCAGTGGTCGAGATGCAGGTATTTTTGAAGGCGTAATTTTTGAAAGCAATTTTGCTAACGAAAGTTATCGTTATATCGTGCCACCACGAGAAATGAAAGCCACATACCAAAAAGGAAAAATGTTTGTTGTATGGAAACAAGGCAGTGCCGTGTTTTTTAGAAGAAACGATTTATTTCCCACAACAAAAAAGAACGATAGTACAACTAATGCAAAACAGTTACCCACCGAGCGAACATCGCCCAAGTCAAGCAAGGAGAAAGAGCGTCCCTTTGAGCAATGGTTAGTGAAAAAACTAACCAAAAAGGATTATCGTAAATTCCGCAAATATGAAGATAATCCGAATCAGTTTTTTGCAGATTCAAAAAATCCTTTGATTAAATGGTATGGAAAGATAAGATAGGAGAAAGAGTTATGTTAACTGTTTTTCGTCATATTATTGATGATAAGGTAAATGAATATTCTAAAAATGGTGTTGCTGATTTAGATAAAATGTACAAGGCGTTGCCTGAATATGATGTACTTTCGCAATATTCCATTATTGAAAGCGTTTTTAATCAAAGCAAACATTTTTCTAATGTATCCCCAGATTGGATTGTAAGAAAGAGCGGTTTATTGGTATTGGTTGGTAGAGTTTATGATGCAATCGAACTCACTCATGATTATCTACTGTGTAAAGATAAGTTAGAAGTTAGAGTTTTAGCAAGATGGCTACATATGCTTTTGAGATTAAAGAGTGGGTTTTGTGTTTATACTATAATTAACGAACAATTTGAATTGCAGTTAAGGAATATTTTAGCGAATGACAAGAATATTTCTTCGCTGTTAAAGCGAATTCTGTTAATGAATTACGATGTAGAAACATATGAAAAATACTTTACAGACACGATATTTAGAGATAAACATATTGTAGATGAAGTTGATGGCATACTGTCTGACAAATATGATTATGAGAAGCATATTGATTTGATAAAAGATTGTATATTAAAAAATAAGTATAAGCAAGCAGATTGTATGATATGCCGTTCATTTTTGTATGGCAATAGAATTTGCAGTTTGTTTAAATTGGTTGAGTATGCACAAATAGATACTAATTCAGCAGAATTAGTTGAAACATTTACGAGTTTAGCTCATTGGTACATCAGTAATTTGTTTAAAGATAACACCAGATATCCTATTGATGGTAAAACATTTCTCAGTTTAATCAAATTAACCAAGCATTTTTATCCAGATGTTGATAAAGTGATTGAGTGTTGTGAGTAT
>JAFWTP010000206.1 GCA_017518845.1 Neisseriaceae bacterium | reverse complement strand
TGTAGCGGAGCGTTTTCACTATCGCCCATTAAATCGTCAATATCCGTTTCTTCATCTTCACCCGAACCGTATTTGCCGCCTGTTTGTTTGGCACGGTAACGCATATAAAAATCGCGGGTGTAGGCGTATTTATCGGGGGCGGCGTCTTTGACTGCGTCTGTTAAGCCGATATATCTGGCACGGGCATCAACCACATTTAGGGCGGTAACGCCTGCCATAACGCCGTCATTAGTAATCAACGCACCTTGTGGCGAATATACAGTGGTAATGGTGCTGCCCAAAGAATCGCGAACGGTGGAAGGGCCTGACAAGGGCATGACAAAATAATTGCTGTTTTTCCAGCCCCAAGACGCAAAAGTGTCGCCCAAAGTGTTTTTATTATTCGGTATTTGAGCCAAATCCGCCATCGGCAATAATCCGCCCAAACCAAACACCGTGTTAAAGCCCACACGCACAAAGTCGGTGCTGGCTTTTTCCACATCTAAACGCAACACATTGCTGCCAAAACTCACCACATCTTTAAAGTTATCAAACACATTCGTAATCCCTGAACGCACAGGTTTCGGCACTACTTTTTGATAACCGCGGGCAGTGGGGGCTAATATCGCCGTGTCTAATGTGTCATTCACTTTGAACATCGCACGGTTATAAGGCTCGTACGGGTCATTGGGGTTGGTGGTAGAGCAGGCAGTAACGACACATACCGCCGATATAAGTAAAAAATGACGATAATTCATACACTTACCCAGTCATCAAGATGATACAATTTCAGCAAATCAGCCATTTGCGGGGGGATATTTTCTAATTTGAGCGATTGTTTGAGACGGCGTTTTGCCGCCGCAATTAAAGCAATCGCGGTGGAATCCACCCGTTCAATGTTTTGAAAGGAAATGATTTGTACCCCAGCCAAATTAGCCACAAAATCACGGAAAATATCGACATTTACGGCGAAATTGTCGATATTTCCGCTTAAAATCAGCGTTTGACCTGATTTTTTCTGTTGCATTTATTTGCTTTCTTTTTGCAATTCGGCAATCAAACCGTCAATGCCGCCTTTATTCACAATCTCTTTGAATTGATTGCGATAAACCGTTACCAAACTTTGCCCTTCCACTTTCACATCGTAAATGCGATAGTTGTTGCCGTGCTGATAAGTGGTGTAATCAATATGCACAATGTCGTTTTTGGTGGCATTGGCAGACGGCAGCACTTCGGTGGCAATAATCACCTGTTTGCCGTTGTTTTCCACACGCGGTTTATCATTCACCTTAACCTGTGCCGATTTATATTGAAACATTGTGCCAGAATAAATGCGAATTAACTTGGCTTTGAATGCAGCGGTTAATTGTTGTTTCTGTTGGGCTGTGGCTTGTTTCCACGGCTGACCCACCGCTAACGCCGTCATGCGTTCAAAATCAAAATAAGGTGTCGCATACTGCTCGGCTTCCAAACGCACCGCGTCAGCATTACCGCCGTTTTCCTTATTCAAAATTTTCAAAATTTCCACCGAGTTGGCTTTCACCTGCTCCACAGCGTCTTGCGGAGACGCAAAAGCAATCGAACAGCACAATAAGGTTGCGGTGGTTAAAAGGGTTTTTTTCAATGCGTTCATCATTTTGTCCTTTCATTGAAGAGTAGTGCATTATAAGGTTAAAGTGGATTAAAAAGACCTTAATCAAGGCAAATTGATAAGGTCA
>JAFWTP010000205.1 GCA_017518845.1 Neisseriaceae bacterium | reverse complement strand
TTGATAAACGATTGTTTGTCTAAATCGTTTAGGGCTTTGCCGACACTTTCGATTTCGCCGTCCGAACACAGCCAGCGGCGTTTGAGTTTGCCGTTTTTGTGGTATTCAAACACAAGGCTGCCCGAAGTGTCTTCGTTGGCAATCAGCAGCACTTCGGCTTTGTCGCTGGCTTGGGCAAGTTGTGTGGTGAGTTTGTCTTCGCCGTCATCAAAAGTCTGCTCAATCGCCCCCAACAGCACAAACCAGCGGCCTTTGGGCGAACGCAGGACAAATTCGGTTTTGTCGGCAACTTCGGCAGCGTCTAATGCGTCTGATACTTTTTCGCCTTGTGCTGCCGCTAATTCCACGCCAAAGCGGGTTTGCACGAACGACTGCAACGCTGTTTTTTTGCTAAAAAACAGGGCGTACAGGTTCTCTGGCATACTCGCCGTTTCTTGATTTTGCGCACTGTCTTTATCTAAAAAAGTGCTTAGTGGCACGCTTTCCCACGAGTTTGGGGTAACCAGTTTTTTCTTTTCTGCCCACAGACGGGTTCCGTCGGTAAGCAAAATTTTGCGTTTTTCGGCACAGGCTAACATGTAGCGGTATTCTGCACGAGTGTATTTTGAATTAACACTGTCTTTTTCAGGAAACGGAAATTGCTCTACGAATTGCCGCAACTCGTCATAGCGTTCGGCAAGCATTAAGTAGTAGCATTTATCGGAAACTATGGATAGATAAAATTTATCGATTTCAAATCGCCCTATTTTATTGCAATGCCGAGATTCATAACGCCAAGCTGCATGTTCTAATTCGGCAGGTATTGTGTCTGTTTTTCCACTAACAAAATCTTCAATTTGTTGCATCAATTTCGCATTTTTTTCAATTTCTTGAATTTGTAGATAAATTTCTGGAAAAAACGACAAGTTAATCGGATAGCCTTTGGGCAGAACCGATTTGGTGTAATTGCTTTGCAGGTGAGCATATTTTGCAGGCAAGGCAGACGATACACCTGTTTGAAAATCAATCAGTGCTAACCAGTAATCATAATCCAGCAATTCCGCCATACAACGCTCTAAATTTGCCTTGATAACTTCAACCGCTTGTGCGCCTTCGTTTTCACGAAAACCTTGTAGGTAGGATACCGATGAGCCATTGGTCGCTTCCTGCATTGTGCCGTCAGAACACAAACGATGGTGCTGATTTACGGTTGTAAAACTGTCAATATCACCTCGTGGAACCCAAATGCTCAAATCCAGACAAAAAGTTTGCTCGTAAGTATCTTCTTTTTCATTAAAACGCTCTGCGTCATTAAACATGACGCTTTGTGCCACAGGCTTGTCGGGCAAAAATTTCCAGTATTCCTTATGCCCTACATAACGATAGCCCATGCCAAGCAAACATTTGTGAATGGATTTGGGGACATTCATTTGACTGGTTCCTGTGGTTGATGCGGGTTTTAGGGGCGGGGCTGGAAGCTATACAAACTCAATCAATTCACTGTATGGCACCAGTTTTTCATCGTGCGTTAAAAACCGCATCGGCTCGCTTAGTGCCTGGGCGATGAGCAGGCGGTCGAATGGGTCTTTGTGTATGTCGGGCAGGGCCTCGGTTGCGACAATGTGTTCTACTTTAATGGGCAAAATGCCGGTGCGGAAAGTTTGCAAATATCGCAATAAATCGCTCGATGAAACAGGCATGTCTTTGGGGTGCTTTTTGTGTTTAATCGCCACTTCCCATACGCTTGCCATGCTGACAAAAACACGGTCGACAGGGGATTGCATCAAATGCAAAACGTGTTCTGGCAGTCTTGCATCATTCGTCAAGCCCCATAAGACAATGTGCGTATCTAATAGATAGTTCATCACAGCGCCTCAAACATGTCTGCAATTTCATCATTGTGTTTGTCAATGTCGTCAGGCACTTCAAATTGCCCTTTGGCAATGCCAATAGGAAATTTTTCTCGTTTGACAATCGGCATAATTCTTGCCACAGGTTTGTTGTTGCGTGCGATGATGATTTCATCTTCCTGCCCACTTTCCACCAACTCAATCAATGCCGAAAAGGTT
>JAFWTP010000204.1 GCA_017518845.1 Neisseriaceae bacterium | reverse complement strand
CGGTGGGTCGAAGACCCACCCTACGGCGTTTCTGTATCTTTGTAGGGTGGGGCGTCACGCCACCAAAAAAAACATACGATTATAAATCACCTTTCAGGCTGCCTGAAATTATATCAATCAATGCTTTACGGCGTTACGGTGGGCAAGAATGCCCACCCTACAACTGTCTATTCATATCTTAAAACGATAAATCTTATCCATTTTACCCCATTTTTCTCTATTTTGTATCTGATTATAATCAGCCTAAATTCATCGTAAGGGGTATTCAAATGAAAGCAAAATCTGCATTTTCTGCATTAACTTTGGCGATTTTTATGTTAGGAGCAAGTTCTATGACTTATGCCGCTGGTGCAACAAACGCACAAAATCCAAATCTTCCTGTGTCGCAAGTGAGTGAATGGGATAAAACTTTCCCGCAAAGCAATAAAGTGGAACACAAAAAAGTTACATTCAAAAACCGCTATGGCATTACGCTGGTTGGCGATTTGTATTTGCCGAAAAAACGCAATGGCAAACTACCTGCGATTGCGATTAGCGGTCCTTACGGTGCGGTGAAAGAGCAAACAAGCGGACTGCATGCTCAAACTCTGGCGGAACGGGGTTTTGTAACTCTGGCGTTTGACGGCAGTTTCACAGGCGAAAGCGGTGGCGAAGTGCGAGATATTTCCAGCCCTGATATTAACACCGAAGATTTTAGTGCGGCGGTGGATTTTTTAGGCACGCAAGCCTTTGTCGATAGAGACAAAATCGGCATTTTGGGCATTTGTGGCTGGGGCGGATTTGCTCTGAATGCGGCGATTACTGATACTCGGATTAAAGCGGTGGCAACTTCAACGATGTATGATATGACAAGGGTTACCGCCAAAGGCTACAACGATAGTGTTGATGAAAATGCTCGATTTGAAGCGAAAAAAAATCTAAATTTGCAACGCTGGGCAGATGCCGAGAGTGGCAAAACCAGTTATCCTGCCAATGGTCTATCGCAGGTCAAAGATTCGGACGCTTTATTTTTGCGTGAATACAAAGACTACTACCGCACCAAGCGTGGTTTTCACCAACGCTCGCTTAATTCAAACGGTGCGTGGAGCAATACCAACGCCCTTGCCTTGATGAACGATAAAATTTTAACCTACGCCGATGAACTGAAAACGCCTGTTTTAATGGCACACGGCGAAATTGCCCACTCTCGTTATTTTAGCGAAGACGCTTTTAAGACTATCGGCAGTAAAAATAAGGAATTGTTTATTGTCAAAGGGGCAAATCACACGGATTTATACGATAAAAAAATTCCGTTTGATAAATTTGAAGAATTTTTCAAAGCAAATTTGAAATAAATCGTAGGGTGGGCTTCCAGCCCACCGCAAAGCCGTAGGCTTTGTTGTAGGGTGGGGTTTCGCCCCACTAAAAAAATCATACGATTAAAATAATTTTTCAGGCTGCCTGAAAGATAGGATAAAAAATGAAACAACATCATTATACGATTACGGTTCAACACATTACCGATAAAGACGGCAACAGCGTTAATGAGCCGCCGTTAATTTGTGATATGCCCACTCACGATAATCTTGCCGACATTTTGGCAAAAACCGATACCAATATCGTGAGCGGAAATGACGCACTGCGTCTTGCGTTAGGATTGAAACTGTTGGGGGAATTGATTTTGGAAAATAAAAATCAAGCGTTTTTTAATGACTTGGCTGTGCATTTTGGCGAAATAATGAAAATTGTAAAAGGAAGAAAGTCATTCAGGCAGCCTGAAAAGGAATAAACAATGGCTTGGTTTTTATTGATTGTGTGCATTGTTTTAGAAACGATTTCTACTACTTTATTAAAATTAAGCAATGGTTTTGCTAAACCTTTTTTTGGAATTAGTTCGATTGCTATTTTTGCGGTTATATTTTATTTACTTTCCATTGTTTTCAAACAGTTACCAGTTGGTGTTGCGTATGCTGTTTGGGGCGGATTGGGTATGGTTTTAATTGCCATTATTGGTATTGTGGTTTTTGCTGAAAAACCAGATATACCTGCAATAATCGGCATTACAATGATTATTTCAGGGGTATTGATTATGGGATTTTTTTCAAAAATGAATGTACATTAAAAAATGGCTAAAAGGATAAAAAAATGCACAAATTTCCCTTAAACACTTTAATTGCCGCTGGCAGTGATGATTTTATTGAAATTCACCAAATCGTTGATGAAAATGCAGCGTTAATTTCTGAATTATCAGGAACATATAAAACGCAGCCTGAAATTAGAAAGATATTATCCAAAATCACGCAAAGCGAAATTGATGACAGTGTGCATATTAACCTGCCTTTATATTGCGATTTTGGTCGTCATTTACGCATTGGCAAAGAAGTGTTTATTAACACCGCTTGCGTTTTTACCGATTTAGGCGGCATTGTGATTGAAGATAATGTGCTGATTGCACCGCAGGTGAAAATTATTTCGGT
>JAFWTP010000203.1 GCA_017518845.1 Neisseriaceae bacterium | reverse complement strand
CATAAAACCTGCGGCAGCGGCTGCCCAGCCTGAATAGGAATTGAGCATAGAAACCACAACAGGCATATCCGCACCACCGATAGACGCAACCAAGTGCCAGCCAAATGCTAAAGCGATAATGGTCATTAATATTAAGCAAACCCATGAACCTTCCGCGGCTACGAATGCAATCAGTAAAATCAATGATAAGATTAATGCACCCAAGTTAAGCATGTGTTTATGTGGCAACATCATCGGTTTGCCGCTGATTTTGCCTTTCAGTTTGCCCCAAGCCACAATCGAGCCTGTAAAGGTTACCGCACCGATAAATACGCCTAAAAAGACTTCAATTAAATGCACAGTTTCCATATCTGGACTAACTTTGTCGGACTGGATAAAACTGTTAAAGCCCACTAAAACAGCGGTTAAGCCAACAAAACTGTGCAATAATGCAATCAATTCAGGCATTTGCGTCATTTCGACTTTTTTAGCTTTGTAAATGCCAACTATCGCACCGCCTAACATGGCGATGATAATCCAAATTAAACCATTGACATCTTCGCTGAGAATAGTGGCGATTAGGGCGATTGCCATACCAATCATGCCAAACATATTGCCGTTTTTGGCAGTTTCTTGTTTGGACAAACCTGCGAGTGCCAAAATGAAAAAGATTGCCGCAATAATGTAAGCGGAAGTAACTATTCCTGTTGCCATAATCAATCCCCCTTAACCTTTACGGAACATATTGAGCATTCGGCGAGTAACGAAAAAGCCGCCAAATATGTTAATGCTGACTAAAAATATGCCGATAAACGCCCAAATAGACGCAAAAGCATAGCCCTGCGAAATTTGTAGCAAAGCACCGACAATAATAATGCCCGAAATGGCATTTGTAACCGACATTAAGGGCGTGTGTAGAGAATGAGTTACATTCCACACCACATAATAGCCAATCACGCACGATAAGGCGAATACCACTAAATGCGATAGTAAATCAGGTTCTTTTGTAGTTTCGGGTGCGACAGCACCAATCAGTAAAATTGCTAATGCACCGATGATTGCAGGCAATAAGCGTTTCCATGCAGAAACAGGCTTTTTATGACTTTTAGAGTCTGCCGGAACAACTTTTTGTTCTTGTTTCGGTGCAGCAGAAACTTGAATCGGTGGTGGCGGATACATCACTTCGCCTTGATGTGTAACCGTCATATTGCGAATAATCTGGTCTTCAAAATTTAAGTTAATTTCGCCATTTTTTTCAGGAGACAACAACTTGGTTAAATTCACCAAATTCGTGGCATAAAGTTGCGAAGACTGACCCGACAAGCGATTTGCCAAATCGGTATAACCAATAATAGTAACTCCATTATCAGTTACAATTTTTTCATTAATTTGGGTACATTCACAATTACCGCCGCCAGCAGCTGCTAAATCCACAATCACCGAGCCGCGTTTCATACTATCGACCATTTCGCGGGTGATGAGTTTTGGCGAAGCCTTACCTGGTATTGCCGCCGTAGTAATAATAATATCCACCACTTTGGCTTGTTCGGCGAATAATGCCATTTCGGCAGCGATAAATTCTTCGCTCATCACTTTGGCATAGCCGTCGCCTGAACCTGTATCTTCTTCTTTAAAATCCAATTTTAAGAAATGACCGCCCATCGATTCAATTTGTTCAGCCACTTCGGGACGCGTATCAAACGCATACACTTCCGCACCCAAAGAATGAGCCGCACCAATCGCAGCAAGCCCTGCCACACCTGCACCAATCACCAAAACTTTGGCAGGCGGCACTTTGCCTGCGGCAGTAATTTGCCCAGTGAAAAAACGCCCAAAAGCATGAGCCGCTTCCACCACCGCACGATAACCGCTGATATTTGCCATAGACGACAACACATCCATAGATTGAGCACGCGAAATGCGTGGCACCATATCCACCGCCATTGAAGTGATTTTTTTATCTTTTAATTTTTCCACCAAAACAGGGTGTTGGGCAGGCTGAACGAACGAAACCAACACGGCACCTTCGTTCATTGCGGCAATTTCTTCATCGGTGGGCAAATTGATTTTGTAAATCATATCCGACTGCCAAACGCTGTCGGCAATTTCTGCCCCTGCCGCCACATAATCTTCATCAGCAAAGCCAGACAACTTACCTGCACCACTTTCAACCGCAACAGAAAATCCCAACTTAATTAACTGGGCAACCGTAGTTGGCGTGGCGGCAACGCGTTTTTCACCGTCCAAACTCTCTTTTGGGATACCAATTCTCATCGTTTTATTCCCTACTTGTTAAAACCTACAAAAGATAACATTCTAACGGATTTATGGCACAGCACAAAATAATTTATTGACTTTTTTGCAAAAATTTGATTGTTTCAGGCTGCCTGAAACTCATCGCCACTTCGTTATATAATACGCACTCACACAATTAAGAGCATATCAGGTGATACTTATGGCAGAACAATTTGAAAACTGCATTATTATTCAAGGCATTACCCAAAAAGGCAAAACCTTTCGTCCCAGCGACTGGT
>JAFWTP010000202.1 GCA_017518845.1 Neisseriaceae bacterium | reverse complement strand
TAATATTGCGACAAACAGTATGATTATTGGCAATATTAAATTGTTTGCAATCAAAACGATGATTAAATATATCCTGTTCGCTATATGGATAATGAGAAGTTAAGGTTAGCCAATAAACCAAGGCTTTTTCATTATGGGCCAATTCATTTGCTACTAATGAAAATATTTCGCTATCACAAGTGCCTTTAAATGAATGACAGCGTTTTTTATCTTGCATTTGTTCGTTAAACATCAGTTTTTGAAAACCCAATTTGGGGTATAAACTTTTGCGGTGATACATAGTGGAACCAGCACCGTGAAATGCTACCGTGTGATACCCTTGTTGCGACAATATTTGTGGCAGGCAATCTGAAAAATCATTTGCAGTAAAATGGCGTGTATTGTGTCCATTATGCAATAGTTTATTGCATAATTCACGAATTTCGCCTTGTACCGTTGCTCCGTTAATATGTACTTCGCCTATATTTAAGAATTCATATAAATCTTTTTGTTCGCTGATTTTACGAAAAACTTCTTGTTGGACTAATTCATTTTTCAGGCTGCCTAACGATTCTGCCACAATCAATAATATTTTGTGATTATAGGGTTGTTTTATATTAACAGACGCTCTTTGGTATTCGCCATTAGGATAAAATTCGGATAGTGTTGATGGTTCCAATAATGCCCGCCCAAAACCGCCTGACATTGCATCAGAAATAGAATACATTTGGCTATGAATAAAATAACTTTCTGTGGCAAAAGCATCATTGGAACGATGACTGTACTTAAAATTTCCCATATACCCAAATAAATAAAACACAATCAACATAACAACAGAAAATATCACCGCATATGTTTTTTGTATTTTTTTATTCAATATCCAAGCCGATAATGGCAATATGAGTAATAATATCAACAACAGGCTGTATAAGAATATATATTCTTTGGGTGCGTCAAATACAAAGGGCAGAAAATCGCGTAAAGCGGCGAAATCTAAAAACTGAAAGAACTGAGTAATCAGGGTATAAGCATCTGCAAGTATGACAGCAATATATAAAACAATCCCTGTAATACGAATAAATTTATTATTAAACGCTAATAACAAACAAGGGAAAATATAATCAATGTTAATCAATGGTCGTACTGCTGAAAGAAAAAAGCAAACCATTAAAAAAACCATATTCGGCAATAAAAAGGAAAGCATAAATCTTCCTAATGCTTTTTTATCGCATTTGGGAAGTTTGAAGTCTTTTTTGAAAATATTTTCGTTTGCAGTCATTTTTTTTCTCAAATTTTCAGGCAGCCTGAAAGGTTTATCCCCTATATTTTACAATAATTACGCTTTTGCACCATGTTCTTCGAGTAATTGTCGCATTAAACGAGACGATTGTGGCAGGTAATCCAGCACGGTGTTGCCTTTTTTGTCTTTGGCATTCACATCTGCACCTGCGTTAATCAGCAGGCGGGCGATTTCAAGGTGATTGTCGTTGTCGCAAATGCCGCCATCATAGCAGTACATCAATATCATCAAAGGTGTTCTGCTATTTGCAGACGGCTTGCCTTGATAAGTTTCCACAGCATTCACATTTGCCCCATGCTCAATCAAAAGTTGTACGATTTTCACCAAGCCGCTACGAACAGCGATAAAAATCGGAATTTTGTCATGTGAATTTAAATTCGGGTCGGCACCGTAGTCCAACAACATTTGAATAAACGCTTCATTCTCTGCACATTTAATCAACGCCCCTGATAAAGCCGTTCCCGTCAGTATATCTCCCACATTTGGGTCGGCTTGATATTCGCTCAACAGCATTTCGGCAATTTCTGTTTCGCCCCGATATATCGCACAGTGTAATGCTTTGGCTTTATTTACATCAGCACCATTATCTAACAACAATCGCATTATTTCACCGCGATAAGGAGACGCATACCAAAGCGGATAATCCCCGCCGACTTTACTGTCTTTTGCATTCACATTTGCACCATGTTCAATCAAAAGCCGCACGCATTCTAAATTATTTTCCTTCACAGCAATATGTAATGGCGTGAGCGTTGCCTTAAATTCGCCGTGTTCAACCGCATTGACATTTGCCCCGTTTTCTAACAAGCGTTTCACTTCCTTGTTATCGCCCTGCCGCACGGCAGTAAAAAGTTGCTTATCTATTTCCGACAAAACCGTGCGGGCTTCTTCGGGAATTTTGGGAAATTGATAATCTAATTTTTCATCAATCAAAGCATTTAAGCGTTGCATAAACGCTTCACTTCTTGGCGTAGGGTCATCGTCATTGTGTTCGGAAAACAGAATTTTAAAATCTTGCGTTTTGGGTATTGCTTTATAAGTTTCCGTCAGACAAAAGGCAAGTAACAATTCTTCAAAGAAATTCATCACTTCTTGTTCAAATTGCTCAACGCCGTTCTCTGGGTCTAATTCTTCGGCTTTGCCAGACACTGCCAAACACTTATCGCCATCGCCAAAAATATAATGGGCTTTGCTTTGCGTGGTGTAATTCCAGTCGCCGATACCGTATCGCAGTGAAAGACAATCTTCACTATTTGGGTCATCATACAAAGCCGCTTCGTCTTCGTCTGCGTTTTTTTTGTAATATTTAATGGTGCTGGCTAACGCCTTTTCAGTATTAAACGCCCACAAAATTTCGCCCACATCCTTGCTGCAATCAAAGGCAAAGGCGTAAAACTCTTTTTTGCTGTGTTTTTTCAAAAAGCGTTCCACATCTTTAACAATGGCTTGCAAAAGTTTATCCAAGCGTTGTTGTTTGTTGTCAATCAGTTCGGTCATTTTGAAGTCCTTTCTGTGGGAGTTGTGGGGTTTCAGGCTGCCTGAAAATTTTATAAGTTCGCACTTCGTGGCAAGGAGATTGCCACGCCTTGCATTACGGCAAGTCTCGCAATGACGGTAGCGTTTTTCAGGCAGCCTGAAAGATTTGAACAACTATTCTTTTGCCCCTGCGTCAAGCAGTAGTTTAACAATCTCTTCAAACCCACTATCTTCGGCAAGCCCCACTTTGGCGATACCCAGTGCGGTCATATTGTTTGTGCCAGCAGTAGCGTTTGTATCCGCACCTGCGTTAAGCAACAAACGAACCATTGTGGCACCGTCAGGGTGTGCGGCAGCAAGAATAAGTGGTGTTGCACCGCTGTTATTCGCCGCATTCACATCTGCACCTGCTGCGATTAAACTTTCCGCAATGCTAATCTGCCCGCTTAATACAGCACTTAACAATGCGGTCATATGATCATCGCGTTTTTTCGCATTGACATCTGCACCAGCGTTTAACAAAATTTTGACGACATCAATAAAACCATTGCTCGCCGCAACCATTAACGCGGGAGCAGAGTTGCCAGAAGCGGCATTCACATCTGCCCCCTTATCCAACAAAAATTGCACCATGCCGATATGACCTTGTTGAGCGGCGGCGGCTAATGTAGCACAGCCTTCGATATTTGTGGCGTGAATATCTGCACCTTTATCCACTAATAAACGGGCTATATCTGTATGTCCCATTTGTGCCGCAATCAAGAGTGGCGTATAACCTGCTTGATTAGCCGTTTGAACACTGACACCGTGTTCGAGAAACAGGCGTACCATTTCTATATTGCCATAATAAGCCGCCATAATGAGCGTGGTTGAGCCGTCAGGCAGCGTTGAATGAACATCTGCACCATTATCTATTGCTGTGCGTAAAACAGCCATATCGCCCTGTTCCATTAACTCGAAAACATTCGGCGTTTTTTTGCTTGAACCAAACAGTTTTCCAAAAAAAGACATTTGCTTATCCTTTCATTGATACAAAAAATATTTTTCAGGCTGCCTGAAAATGATTAGATATTACTTCTTCGCCCCATATTCTAACAAAACTCTTGCAAAATAATGCTTGGATTCTGCTATGGTTTGTGCTAACACGGTTTCCCCCCTACTATCTACTGCATTCACATCTATGCCGTGTTCAAGCAACAAACGCGTGCAAGATAAGCGTTTTTGGTCTTCTTCTTCGTTTTCTAAATAGGTCAAAATCCACATTAAAGCCGTAGAACCGTCTTGTTCAGTAGCATTCACATCTGCCCCTGCGTCTATTAACAGTTGAACATTTTCAGGTTGCCCTTTGGCTATCGCAAACATTATCGGCGTTGTGCCAACCGCATTATTCGATAAATTAGGGTCTGCACCATAATCCAACAACATTTTAATCAGTGGCTGATTATTTGGTTGATATATTAAGGCATACATTAAAGGTGTGAATGCTAATTGCAAATTAAGAACATTTGGATTTGCACCGTGTTCTAATAACAACTGCACAATTTCCAAGTTACCATTGCGAACAGAAGAAAGCAGAAAATCGCCATTTTTAATATCTGCACCGTGTTCTAACAAAAAATGCACAATGGCAACTTGCTCTTTCATCTCTGCTATTAGAAGTACAGATCTTGGCGTATATTTTTCGCTTATTGCATTTACATCTGCACCGTGTTCAACCAAATATTGAACACACTCAAAATTACCTTGTTCTGTGGCAATATGAAGTGGCGTTTGTTTTTCCTTATCAAACACATTCACATTCGCCCCTGCTTCAACCAACTGTTTGACTTTTTTATTTTGCGATTTACGAACCGCAAGCAAAAGTTGCTTATCAATATCAGCAATATCAGGTTCGGCAGATTGTGTTGATTTTGTTTCACGAATAATAGGAAATTTCTCGTCTAACTTTTCATCAATCAACGCATTTAAGCGTTGCATCAATTTTGCACTACGGGGCAAAGTGTCGTCTATGGTGTTGTCGTCATGGTCAGACAATAACACCTTAAAATCCGCCGTTTTGTTGATTGCTTGAAAAGTGCTCGTTTGGCAAAATGCCAACAGCAATTTAGCAAAAAAATCCATTACTTCATCGTGTAATTTGTCGGATTGTTCATCATCGAGTTGATCAAATGCCGCAAAGCCTGTGTCGCTATCGCCCCAAATATAATACGCAGGACTTTGCGTGGTATATGTCCAGTCGCCGATACCGTATTTTAAGTCTAAATAATGAACACCATTTTTATCGGCATAATCATCTTCGGGATACTCTTTTTGATAATATTTCAGTGTGTTAGCAAAACCTTTTTCGCTATTAAACGCCCACAAAATTTCGCCATAATACACACTGCAATCAAAAGCAAAGGCATAAAATTCAACCTTTTTGCGTCTCGATAAAAATTTGTCTATATCTTTAACAATGGCTTGCAACAGCGTGTCTATGCGTTGTTGTTTGTTATCAATCAGTTTGCTCATGATGAAAGCCTTTCAGTGGATTTGTATGGGTTTCAGGCTGCCTGAAAGATTATATATAAAAGCGTGGGCAACAAAGTTGCCCACGCTACAATCACTGTTTCAGGCAACCTGAACGCGTGTTTTTCAATCACACAAACCGTCTTTTTTCATCTTTGCCGCCCAAATTGTTTGCACAGCGACAGCACAATTCTGGGTGTTCGGCAATCACGCCTATGTCGTTTGTGTAATGCCAGCAACGCACGCATTTTTTGCCTTTGGACGGCTGCACGGCAATTTGCAGTTCATCGCCTGCACTGACTTTAACCGAAGACACAATCATCGCAAAACGCAGTTCGTCTCCGAAACGCTGTAATAATTGAGCAATGTGTGCTGGGGCGATGATTGACACTTCCGCTTGCAGGGACGAACCCACGGCGTTTTCACTGCGTAATAGTTCAATTTCTTTATTGACATGACTTCTGATTTCTCGCAACGCCTGCCAGTGAGCGGTTAAAACTTTCGCGTCCTGAATTTCTGGAAAATCATAAGCCGTATGATACAAAACGCTGTCTTCGTCATTGCCTGTTAGCACCGCCCACGCTTCTTCACAAGTAAAGCACAAAATCGGCGACAGCATTAACACCAACGCACGCGTAATGTGATACAAAGCGGTTTGCGCACTGCGGCGAGCGTGGCTGTTTTCAGGCAGCGTGTAAAGGCGGTCTTTGAGAATGTCCAAATAAAACGCCCCCAACTCTTCTGAACAAAACTGCACCATTTCTTGTGCCGCCAAGTGAAAAGCGTATTTGGGATAATATTCATTTGCCAACTTGTCTTGCAATTTTTTCGCTAAAACAAGGGCATAGCGGTCTATTTCCACCATTTCTGCCACAGGCACAGCGTTTTCAGGCAGCCTGAAATCGGAAATATTTGCCAACAAGAATTTCAGCGTATTGCGAATGCGGCGATAACTTTCGGTAACGCGTTTGAGAATTTCGTCCGACAGGGCTAATTCGCCTGAATAATCGGTTGAAGCCACCCACAGTCGCAGAATATCCGCCCCCAAAGAATCGTTAATTTTTTGTGGCGAAATCACATTGCCCAACGATTTGGACATTTTGCGTCCCTTGTCATCAACCGTAAAACCGTGTGTCAGCAACTGTTTATACGGAGCCTTGTTCAACACCGCACAGGCGGTGAGCAAAGACGATTGAAACCAGCCACGATGCTGATCACTGCCTTCCAAATATAAATCGGCAGGAGCAGTGAGTTCTTCTCGCTGACGCAACACCGCAAAATGCGTGCTGCCTGAATCAAACCACACATCAAGCGTGTCGGGCAGTTTGTCGTACAAATCCGCATCTACCCCCAAAATATCTTTTTTATCCAAAGAAAACCATGCTTCAATGCCTGATTGCTCAATCAATTTAGCAACTTTTTCAAAGATTTGCACGGTTGCAGGGTGCGGCTCGCCTGTTTCTTTATGAATAAACATGGTCATCGGCACGCCCCACTGTCTTTGGCGAGAAACGCACCAGTCAGGTCTGCCCGAAATCATCGCTTCCAGTCTTGCCCGTCCCCACGCAGGGAAAAATTCGGTTTTATCCACTTCGCTCATCGCAATTTCACGCAAGGTTTTGCCTTTCACGCCCACCTTATCCATGGCAATAAACCATTGAGCGGTTGCACGGAAAATAATCGGCGTTTTGTGTCGCCAACAGCAAGGATAACTGTGTTCTAATTTGGCAAACGCTTTCAGGCTGCCTGAATTTTTTAAGTGTTCCACAATCACCTGATTTGCGTCCCAAACCGACATACCGCCCACCAAAGGCTCATCTTTACGGAATGTGCCGTCTGATAACACAGGATTATCAATTTCCAAACCATATTTCTGACCGACAAAATAGTCGTCCAAACCATGTGCAGGAGCAGTATGCACCAAGCCCGTGCCAGCGTCTGCTGCCACATGCTGCCCCAAAATAATCGGCACTTGACGGTCTAAAAATGGGTGTTGCAAGAGAATTTGTTCTAATTTTTCACCTTTGACTTCGCCCAACACCGTTTCTTCGGGAATCTGAAAGCGTTGCAGTGCGTCTTCAAACAAATCTTTTGCCAAAATAAAGCAGGCTTCGTTAGATGACACCAAAACATAATCCAAATCAGGATTCACACACACCGCACGGTTGGCAGGCAGCGTCCAAGGCGTGGTTGTCCAAATCACCGCAAACACATCGTCATTGATTTTCGGCACGCCAAACGCGGCTGCCACTTGGGCATTATCCACACAGCGAAACGCCACATCAATCGCAGGCGATTGTTTGTCTTTATATTCCACTTCCGCTTCTGCCAGTGCCGAGCCGCATTCAATACAAAAATGCACAGGTTTTTCGCCCTTTTGCAAAAAGCCCGCTTCATAAATTTTGCCCAAATTACGCACAATTTCCGCTTCGGTGGCAAAATTCATGGTTAAATAAGGATTATCCCAGTCGCCGATGACCCCCAAACGCACAAAATCTTTCTTTTGACGAGCCACTTGCTCCGCCGCATATTCACGGCACAGCACACGAAACTTCGCAGGTTCAATATTTTTACCGTGCAGTTTTTCCACCATTAACTCAATCGGCAAACCGTGGCAATCCCAGCCTGGCACATACGGTGAGTCAAAACCCGCCCATGTTTTACTGCGGACAATAATATCTTTCAACACCTTATTGACCGCATGCCCTGCGTGAATATCCCCATTCGCATAGGGCGGGCCGTCATGCAAAACAAACTTGGGACGCTTTTCTTCTTGGGCTAATTTGCGTAATTTTTGATAGCGTTTTTGCTTCTGCCACAAGGTAACCCACACGGGCTCGCGTTTCGACAAATTGCCCCGCATAGGAAATTCAGTATCAGGAAGATTGAGAGTTTTACTGTAATCGCTCATTTGGACACGCCTTAAAATAGAAATGAAATTTGCTATTTTAACCGTTTTAGGCGTGAGTGAAGAAATTTTTTATAGTCAGGCTGCCTGAAAATAGACAACACAATAAAACTTTCCATTTTTTTGCTTTCAGGCAGCCTGAAAATACACATAAAAAAACGGAACGCAATAAAATGTTCCGTTTTTTATTTTCAGGCTGCCTGAAATAATCAATTTAATTAAAGGATATAGCGTGCAATATCTTTATCTTCAATAATATCTTTTAATCGTTCTTCAACATATTGTGCGTTGATTTCAATGTCGCATTGTTGTGATTTGAATGAAACTTCTTCTAAAAGTTTTTCCATTACTGTATGCAATCGTCTTGCACCGATATTTTCAATTTTTTCATTCACTTGGAATGCTAATTCGGCAATTTTTCTAATGCCGTCATCAGTAAATTGAATGTGAATATCGTCAATAGCAAGCAAGGCTTGATATTGTTTGGTTAAGCAAGTATCGGTATCGGTGAGAATAGCGATAAAATCTTCTACGCTTAAATTATCTAATTCCACACGAATAGGAAATCGTCCTTGTAATTCGGGAATTAAATCGGACGGTTTGCTCACATGAAATGCCCCTGACGCAATAAATAAAATATGGTCTGTTTTTATCATGCCGTATTTGGTGGAAACGGTTGTGCCTTCAACCAAAGGCAGTAAATCGCGTTGCACGCCTTGACGGGAAACATCAGCACCATGTGCGTTCGATGACGCAACTTTGTCAATTTCGTCAATAAAAACAATGCCATGCTGTTCAACTGCCTCCACTAAACCGTTGCGTAATTCTTCTTCATTCACCAGTTTATCGGCTTCTTCGTCAATCAACACTTTCATCGCCTGATGAATGGACATTTTTTGCGTTTTCATTTTGCCCTTGTTCAAACCCGCAAACATTTCTTCTAATTGATTAGAAAAATCTTCCATACCAGGGGGACCCATCACCGACATCGTGGTGGTGGTGTTTTGTGCCACAGGAATGTCGATGATTTTGTCGTCTAATTCGCCAGCACGCAGTTTTTGACGGAATTTTTTACGGGTTTCGTTTTCAGGCTGCTTGATTTCTTCGCCGATAAAACCCGCATTCGCAGGCGGCGGCAACAGTACATCTAAAATGCGGTCTTCGGCTGCGTCTTGGGCTTTGTTGCGATTTTCAGCAACGGCGGCGGCACGCATATTTTTCATGGCAATTTCGGTTAAATCACGCACAATGCTATCGACATCGCGTCCCACATAGCCCACTTCGGTAAATTTGGTGGCTTCCACTTTGATAAACGGTGCATTGGCTAATTTGGCTAAACGGCGTGCAATTTCGGTTTTGCCCACGCCTGTGGAACCTATCATCAAAATGTTTTTCGGCACAATTTCAGAACGCAACGGGTCTGCCACTTGCGAGCGGCGATAGCGGTTTCGCAAAGCAATCGCCACGGCACGCTTGGCAGTGTTCTGCCCAACAATGTTTTTGTCTAATTCGGAAACAATTTCCTGCGGTGTCATCACGGCATTCATTTGGAAGTTCTTTCGGTTAAAAACGATATTCACGCCAAGATTAGGGCAAAGGGGAAAAATTCAAGACAATGAGCAATGAGAAATGAGCAATGGGTTTTATGTTTTGCCTGTCGGCAAAACGATTTCTTTTAAGATAACGCTTCGAGTTTCTTTCAGGCTGCCTGAAACGCAGTTCAACAAACGAAGTGAAGTTAAAAGTTTAATCGAAGCGTTATCTAAATCTAATCTGTTTTGCCGCACCGCAAGGCAAAACAAAACAACTGCTCACTGCCCACTATTTAAGGCATCGGCTGCATGCCGTTAGGCAGAAGCGTCCAAACATAGCCTGTGTGTTTCATTTTGCCTGCGATTTGTCCTGCTTCATCGCCAAAGCCCCAGAAAAAGTCGATTCGTACTGCGCCGTTAATCGCACTGCCTGTGTCTTGTGCCATCATTAAGCGGTTGAGTGCTTTGCCGTTTCTGGGGTCGGTGGTGGCAACAAAAATTGGCGAACCTAACACAATATGCCGTCTATCGACTGCGGCGGAAAAGCCGCCTGTAAGTGGCACGCCTAATGCTCCGTTAGGGCCTTCATCGGCGTTGTCTTGACGGCTGAAAAATATAAAACTGGGGTTCTGCCCCAAAACTTCGGCTAATTTTTCAGGGTGCGTGGCTATCCATTGTTTGATGCCTTGCATACTGGTTTGCGACAAGGGCAAATAGCCTTTGTCTGCCATATATTTGCCGATGGAAACATAGTTGTGGTCATTTTTATCGGCAAACGACAGGCGAATGGTTTGTCCGTTGGGGGTAATCAGCCTGCCTGAACCTTGAATATGCAGGAAAAAAAGTTCTACGGCGTTGTCGGCATAAGCGATAATCGGGGCTTTGCCGTTAATCGCGCTAGCGTTAATTTGGGCTCGGGTGTAGTAAGGCACAAACTGGCTGCCTGAAAATCTGCCTTTGAGTTTGCCGCTTTTGCTGCGATTGGGAAAATCTGCCGTATTCGCAATATATGAACCATTTGGCGAAATCACACCGCTGTTTTCCCCTGTTTTAGCAATTTTCACCCTACCCGATTGCCCTGAATACGGCACGGTTACAAAATCATTTGGCACGCCATAAATCGGGTATTTGGCGGTGGCGGTTTGGGTGAAATCGCCCGACAAACCTGGTTCGTAATAACCTGTAACCGTGCCTGCGAGTTGTCCGTTTTGGCTCACTGTCCAAGGGGTGAAGTTTTGTTCAAAAAACGCTTTGGCAGCCGATTGCGGCGTGGCTTGGGCAATACGACACACTTCCGCCCACTGCGGCTGATTGATTAAGGCACGGCAACTGTTTTGAAAACTTTTCAGGCTGCCTGAAAAATTTTGATGCACCCAAGACGGCAAGGCGGTGTAGTCAGTCGCCGTATATTGTCCGCCATTAGCGGACACAAACGACTGCCCGACAGGATAACGCGGTGTGCTAATCGGCGGCGGAGCGGTTTCGGGGGTTACAGGTTGCGGCGTGGGGGTTGTCGGTACAGTTTGCGGCGTGGAACAGCCTGCAATAATTAGAACAGTTGCAACACAGGAAAGTAATAAACGGTAATTCATACGGTTTTTCCTATAACCTATTTCGTCATCGCACACCTTAACAGCGTCAAGGCGTGGCGTTATAGTTGTTTCACACCAACCCAAATCATTCAGGCAGCCTGAAAAAACCACGCACCATTTGCGTGGTTTTTTTAAAATAAATTATCCAAATCCTTATCGAATGAACGATTAGTTGGGTCTATCGGTGCGGCGTCTTTTGGGGCGGCGTTTTCATCGGGGGCAATGTTTTCATCGGGGGTCAGTTGTTCTACGCCGCTTTCAATAATTAAATCGCTCACTGTGCCGTCATTGCTGTTTTGCGGGGTGAGCACGGCAACATTGCCTTGTGGGGCGTTGTTTTTCGCTTGCACGGGCGAAGTATAAACCGCCTTTTC
Source organism: Neisseriaceae bacterium (assembly GCA_017518845.1). Taxonomy (GTDB): domain Bacteria; phylum Pseudomonadota; class Gammaproteobacteria; order Burkholderiales; family Neisseriaceae; genus RGIG9985. Next base: position 5,177 of record JAFWTP010000202.1, on the reverse strand, counting down.
GCCTGTGGTCAGCATGTCATAAGTGCGATACACCAAAAAGCCGACTACGGACGCAATCAACAACAGGCTAATCAGCAAAAATTTGCCATACCAGCCCATACCCTTTTTCACTTGACGGCGTGGGCGGTCGTTGTCGTAGTCGTAATCGTCATCGTCAAAGTCGTCTTCGTAATCGCGTTTTTTTCTTGCCATAATTCAAACCATTATTGCTGTTCAAATGTTTCATACAGCGTAACCACTTTCTGCACGCCGCTGGTGGTGCTGATTTCGTGATTGACGGCGTTTTGTTCGGCAGGGGTTAAAATGCCCATCACATAAGTAACGCCGTTATAAGTAACCACTTTAATGTGGTTGGGTGAGAAGCCTTTGGGATTCAGCAAAACGGTACGCACTTTGGAAGTTATCCACGAATCTTTCACCGACATGGTGTAAGTGCCGCCCACTTGGATATAGTTATACACTTCACGCACAGACGCTTGCGAACGTGCCAAGCGTTCAATCGTTTGTTTTTCTTCTTCATTTGCCACAAAACCTGTGAGCAAAATATTGCGATTATACGAAGTTGCCGAAACCGTGGAATTAACGCTACCATTTTGTTTGAAATACGACATAGATTGCGATTTAATCGCCAGTTCCATGGTTTGGTCATCGGTTTGAGCACCGACTGTGCGGCGATCGGCAATAGCTAATCCGCCTGCTGCCACACCGCCTAACGCCAAAGCGGTACAACCCGTCAGCGGCACGGCGGCAAGTAACACACACAAGGTTAAAGTGCGAAGTGTTGCTTTATTCATCAGAAGTGTTCTCCTAATATATAAAAATAAATGGTTTAGCTTCACTGCGTTCGCAGAAACTTCGGCTTGATTACTGCGTAATCCTTTATTTACTTCGTAAATAAAGATTTTGATTGCGTCAAAATAAACCTTGTTTTAGGCAGCCTGAAAAAATGGCTTATTTTATCAAATTTATTGTTGTTCGCTAAAAAAGTTATTTTATCGAAAAAAAACATTTTAATTTTATAACTAAATCAAATAATTATATTATTTTTATGATGATATTTTGAATGTGTGTTACTTTTTTCAGGCTGCCTGAAACCTTTGCAAAACCTATTTTAAACATATAACAAATGTAAATGTTATAGGGTGGGCATTCTTGCCCACCAACCGCCCGATAGGGCGGAATTTTATTTAATATCAATAAATAATCAATGCCTGCGGCATTATTGGTGGGCAGGAATGCCCACCCTATAACGAACGCTTTTTTTGTTTTAGATTGAGTTTTGCAAAGGTTTCAGCCTGAAAATAAAATCAAAACGCGTGGGCAAGCAGTTGCCCACACGACAACGCTAATGGCACTGCGTGATAAAAATCACCTTATCAAACCGCTTGGCGGCTAAATCGTCTTTGTGTATCCAAAAATACAAACAGCCCGCATCGCCAAACATAATATCCACAGAACGATGGTTTGGATTTCGTTCAAACAAATCATCAGACGGCGTTATGCCTGCCTTTTGCAAAATATTGCTAACTTCTTGTATTCGTTGTTTATTTCGTTCTTGTTCTGCGGCAAGTTGTTCTTGCAAATCTTGGGGCATTTGCCCCAAAATATCCAAAAAACTCATTTCATTTTCAGACACTTCAACATTATCTAATGTTTCTTGAATACTTGATAACGAACTATATTCCCACAATAAATTTCGCAATTCTTCGGAAATATTTTGCAATTTCGGATAAAGTACTTCGTTCTTATCTTCCACATAAATACTGTCTAACTGAAACAGCAAAACCCAATCGTCTTTGCCTTGTTTAACTTCTGCTTGAATTTTGGGATTATTGCGATAATCTTCCCAATCCAAACCCATTGATTTTAATTGACATGCTTCTTCCATATCCCATTGCACGGGTTCTGCCCAGCCGAACAATTTCACCGTGCAACCGCGTCTTGCGTCTTCGCCGAAAAATTGTTCGTATTCCGCCGTGCCTTGCAATTCATCATAAATATCCACATCAGGAAACGCTTCTTCGGCTCTATTTTGCGATGGCACATACGACTGACGCGAAAACGACACCGTCAATTCACCTATATCAATATATTCGTCATAACAATTTTTGGATCTATCATCAGGTAAAGGGCAACGCACCAAAGACATTTCAGGCGGAAAATAAAACACTTTGGCACAATCTTCACCCAAACCATATTCATCATTATAAAAAAACGACAACAAACCTGCTTTGGGCAGTCGATTTTCCGTATCGCAATCCGCCAACTCTGCCAAATTGAATTGAGCCATAAAGGTTAAAGGGTGCGGTTTATCATCATCACCATAAAGAGATTCACAGGCAACATACGGCCACACAAAATCAGCAGGCACATCGGGACAACCGCCGATTTTACTTGCCCCAATCGGCAAATTGCCAGAACTCATTTGATAATGAACACGAATTTCAGGACGGCGATTTTTTTCTAACCAGTCCAAAATGGCTTGGGCTTTGCTGGACATAAAATACTCCTTATTAGCGGTTTAATAGAGATTGTTATTTACAGCCCATAAGGGCAATAAACGATTTAATTTTAAAATATTTTCTGTGCTATCAACGCCTTGTGGCGTTGTGGTGGGCTGGAAAGCCCACCCTATAACGGATATTGCACAATTACGCCGCGTCGCCAAACAGCATATTATCCACCAAATCGCACACGGCGTGGATAATCAGAATATGCACTTCTTGAATGCGGGCGGTGCGTGGGTAAGGCACATTCAGCAGTATATCGTTATTGTGCAGAATTTCAGCGATTTTACCGCCGTCTCGACCTGTGAGTGCGATAATACGCATATCTTTTTGCTGTGCGGCACGCACCGCTTCCAAAACATTTGCCGAATTGCCCGAAGTGGAAATCGCCAGCAAAATATCGCCCGTTCTGCCTAATGCACGCACTTGTTTGGCGAATATATCGTCAAAGGAATAATCGTTGCCGATTGCGGTTAAAATGGAAGTATCTGTTGTCATCGCAATCGCAGGCAATTCCATGCGTTCGCGTTCAAATCGTCCCACTAACTCGGCGGCAAAATGCTGTGCGTCTGCGGCAGAACCGCCGTTGCCACACGCCAAAACCTTGCCGCCATTCATCAAGGCTTGCACCACTAATTGTGCCGCTTGTGCCACAGATTCAGGCAAAATATCCAAACATTGCTGTTTTACGGCAATGCTTTGCTCAAAATGATTTTTTGCTAATTCAACTAATTTTTCCATATTGATACCTTTTATTTATTTTCAGGCAGCCTGAAACGCCTTTATTTGCCCCTGTGGAGCTTTCTTCAAAATCAACCTGAAACAAAAAATTAAAACCTGCCGTAGGGTGGGCTTCCCAGCCCACCACAACGCCGATAGGCGTTGATAACACAGAAAACATTATAGAAAATTAAATCGTTTGTTGCCCCTATGGGGCAATGGTGGGCTGGGAAGCCCACCCTACGGCGGTTACCGTCATTGCGAGCCGTGATGAAATCACGGCGTGGCAATCTCCTAACTACGGAGAACGGCATTGCACAAACCATTTCAGGCAGCCTGAATAATCATCAATCCATAATATTTTCAATATGCGACAACTGATTGCCTTCAATTAACACCGCGTCCGCCCGAATATCGCCCTTGTGTGGATTGTGTTGTAAATAAAATTCAATACTTCGCCGAATTTTCAACAATTTAGACGGCGTAATGCTGTATGCCGCACCGCCAAAGGCGGCTGATTTGCGGTATTTTACTTCAACAAACAACAATAATGCTTTTTTTATGGCAATAATATCAATTTCCCCAAACGCACAATGCCAGTTGCGAGCCACAATTTTAAAACCTTGTTTTTGCAAATAATTTGCGGCTTTTTCTTCCGCCGCCTGTCCTGTGGGGTGATTGAGACGCATTGTTATTTTCCGTGATAATTTTAATGGACTAACGCCGCATTTTTTTGTTTCATATAATCCGCCGAATTGCCGCCGCGTGCATCAACTCTTTCCGCCTTATCAATGCAAGCAGGCACTTCTTTTTCAAACAATTTTTGCAAATCATCGCTATTTTTGGGTGCAGGCGAATTTGCAATCACCTTATCCAAACACAAGCCTAATTCATCATAGGCTTGATTTAACTCGGCTTTTTTATTATCGCACGCGGTTAAAGCACATAAACACAATAGTAATGTAATAGATAATTTCATCAATTTATCCTTTTTAATCAACTTTCAGGCAGCCTGAAACCTTTGCAAAACCTATTTTAAGCATAAAACAAATGTAATCGTTATAGGGTGGGCATTCTTGCCCACCAACCGCCCAATAGGGCGGAATTTTCTTTAATATCAATAAGTAATCAATTCCTGCGGCATTGTGGTGGGCTGGAAAGCCCACCCTATAAACGAACGCTTTTTTGTTTCAGGTTGAGTTTTGCAAAGGTTTCAGCCTGAAAAACTGTTAATGCGTTATGATAACAACTTTTTAACCCAAGAGAAAACCGCCGTGCAGCAGCATTTTCACCAAGCCGAAAGCACCTTGAAAAAAGGGGCGTTGTATGTTGTCGCCACGCCGATTGGCAATTTATGCGATATTTCCTTGCGTGCGTTAGCCGTCTTAAAAAACGCCGATATGATTTTTGCCGAAGACACGCGTGTAACCGCTAAATTATTGTCGGCGTATGGCTTACGCCGCCCATTGCACAGCATTCGCGAACACAATGAAAAAAGCGTAGCCCAAAAAATTATTCAATATATAGAAGACGGAAAAATCATCGCCCAAGTGTCAGACGCTGGCACGCCTGCGGTGTGCGATCCAGGTGCGAAGTTAGTTGCCGCCGTACGAAATGCAGGCTTACCTGTCTATCCCATTTCGGGTGCCTGTGCCGCCATCACCGCCCTATCCGCCGCAGGCATTGAATCAGACGATTTTTACTTCGCAGGCTTTCTGCCGCCAAAATCAAATGAACGCCAAAAACGCTTGGCAGAATTAAATCAACAAGGCTGTGCGGTGATTGTATATGAAACGCCCCACAGAATTTCAGGCTGCCTGAAAGATATAACAGCGGTTATGCCAAATAGAAAAATCACACTCGCACGCGAACTCACCAAAACATTTGAAACTTTTTTATGCGGCACGGCAAGTGAATTAGGCAATATTTTAGCCACAGACCCAAATCAGG
>JAFWTP010000201.1 GCA_017518845.1 Neisseriaceae bacterium | reverse complement strand
TCACGAAGTGAAATGAAGAATCTAACTTATTGTTTATAAAGATTCTTCGCTACACTCAGAATGACGAGTAATAGGAAAAATCGAGTTTTGCAGGAGTCTCTCTTTGTTAGAACAACAAAAGATTCCTGCAAAACAGGAATATTTTGTTTTCAATATCGCCACTTTCATCGTAAATGACAAAATTCAGGACAAAAATCTTTCAAAATCTTAGCCCCCAATTACTATATCAAACAAAGCCTGTTTTTTTATCATCAAAAAGCATAGTTAACGCATCATTCAACATACCAAACACTAAACTAAATCATGCATCTATTGCAATCGATGACTGATAATTCCAGCTATTAATTTTGATTAAGATAAATTAATGGAAAGATAGTCGATATTTTTCTATCATCCCCATTTACAAGAGATAATTGAATCATTTCTATATTTTTTACTTTTTCACTACCAAAAATTACATAGTAATACTTCTCACCTATATTATCAAAATCATAAATGTTTTTATCTATATTAATAAAACCATCTCCATTTTTTAGATGAATATGAATATTTAAAGTAGCATCACCATTGTCCATAAAATCTATAATGTTTTTATCAAATTCTAAAATTAAATTTCTACTATATCTAAAAGGAACAGGAGCATGATCATAAATACCGATACAAACAGAACGATACTTTTTAGAAAAAAATTCCACAATAAAATAAATAACTAATGTGGGTATGCCTGCAAATAATTAGTGCAATGAACATACTTATTAAAAACATTGCAAGAAAATCGCCAATATCTCTTCTAATTTCAGAAATTAAACCACTAAAAATAACAATGACAATATCCCCAATAAAGGATACTGAAACTGCTCCGAATATTGCACGGAACAATTTTAACCATATTCTTGGTTTTTGTTTTTCTTCTTCCACTATTAAATTATTTAAAATTATTATTTTCAGGCAAGCTAAAAGTATGAAGCAACCAACAGCACAGGCTACAACTTGTTGCCCACGCATTTACCCAACCCATAATAGTTTTTACGCAAATAACCAAGCAAATTGTTGTTTGCGTTTGTTTTCAAACGCTTTAATTTCGTTTGCGTGTTGTAATGTTAAGCCGATTTCGTCCAAGCCGTTTAATAAACAGTGTTTGCGATGCTCGGTAATGTCGAATGAAAACACTTCGCCACTTGGTGTAGTAACGGTTTGATTTTGCAGGTCAATTGTTAATTGATAGCCGTCTTGTGTGGCAACTTCGTTAAATAATTTATCGACAATTTCTTCGGACAGAACGATCGGCAAAAGCCCGTTTTTATAGCAATTATTAAAGAAAATATCGGCAAAAGACGGAGCGATAATCGCACGAAAGCCGTAATCGTCCAAAGCCCACGGAGCGTGTTCGCGTGAAGAACCACAGCCAAAATTTTTGCGGGTGAGCAAAATTTGTGCGTTTTTATACTGTGGCTGATTAAGCGAAAAATCAGGATTCAATGGGCGACGTGAATTATCCATACCCACTTCGCCCTTGTCTAAATAACGCCACTCGTCAAAACAATTCACACCAAAACCCGTGCGTTTAATCGATTTCAAAAATTGCTTGGGAATAATCGCGTCCGTATCCACATTGGAACGGTCAAGCGGTGCAACAATCGCCTTTAATGTGGTAAATGATTTCATGATTTCATGTTTTTTTGTATTCTTGATTAAGATTTATTACTGCCGGAATGCTAATACATTCCGGCAGACTATCGTTATTACATTTTATTTTGTACTTTATGAGCGGTATCTGTTACAGCTTGACCGCCAGCTTTCACATCTTGACCTACTCCTGCTACTGTATTGCAAGCAGTTAAGACAAAAAGAGTCGCGATAATTAACACAATTTTTTTCATAATGATTCACCTTTTATAAAATGAAAATGAATGTCTCAAACAACTAACCAACGGTTGCCACTTGTTATTTTACTTCATCAATTCTCTCACATCAACAAAATGCCCTGTAACCGCTGCGGCGGCTGCCATGGCGGGGCTGACTAAATGGGTTCTGCCGCCTGCTCCTTGTCTGCCCTCAAAGTTGCGGTTGGAAGTGGAAGCACAGTGTTCGCCTGCTTCCAAGCGGTCGGCGTTCATGGCTAAACACATGGAGCAACCTGGTTCTCGCCATTCAAAGCCTGCTTCGATAAAGATTTTGTCCAAGCCCTCCGCTTCTGCTTGTTTTTTCACCAAGCCCGAACCAGGTACAACTAATACACGATTAACGCTTGCCGCTTTTTTGCGTCCCTTTGCAACCGCCGCCGCTATGCGTAAGTCTTCTATGCGGCTGTTGGTGCAAGAGCCGATAAACACCACATCAACGGCAATTTCATTCATCGGCGTGCCAGCAGTCAAACCCATATATTTTAAGGCTCGCTGCATACCCTCTTGTTTAACAGGGTCTTTTTCGTTTTCAGGATTAGGAATGCTGCCTGAAATACCCACAACCATTTCGGGCGAAGTGCCCCACGATACTTGCGGTTCAATCTCTTCGGCATTAAAACGATAGACTTTATCGAATACCGCACCATCGTCTGAATGCAGCGTTTTCCAGTATTCAACCGCTTTGTCCCACAATTCTCCTTTGGGAGCGAGTGGTTTATCTTTAAAGTAATCAATGGTTTTATCATCAACCGCAACCAAGCCCATTCTGGCACCTGCTTCAATCGCCATATTGCACAGAGTCATTCTGCCCTCAACCGATAAATCGCGAATGGCTGTGCCACCGAACTCAATGCAATAGCCCGTGCCGCCTGCGGTGCCGATTTGTCCGATAATATACAAAGCCAAATCTTTGGCAGAAACCCACTCTTTCAGGCAGCCTGAAACTTCAATCAGCATGGTTTTGGATTTT
>JAFWTP010000200.1 GCA_017518845.1 Neisseriaceae bacterium | reverse complement strand
TTTTTCAATTAAAGATTGGACGGAAAAGTTAGGTGCTATCGGCTTACTCTCTAAATCATAGCCAGTTGCGGTCGATTTCGGAATTGTCTTTGGGCAGTTTGCCGATGATTGATAAGTATAGTCAAACAACTTCAAAATTGGAATGCGTTGGTTCTCCTTGCCGTATTATTTATACTGTCGCAGGAATTACGCCTGTTTCACTTTTGAAGTTGTTTGACTATAAATCTTATTGCTTATTGTTATAAGGTCATAAGCAAACGATATTTTAAGAGCATTGTGTTTTTGCTTAAACTATCGTTTTGCAAGACAAGGACTTTACAATGGCAAACATATTACTAATTAACGGTTCCACGCATGCGAACGGTTTTAACGCACAACTTTTGGAAAAAATCAAAGAACTGTTGGGCGAATACCCACACTCGGTTAGCGAATTATTTTGGCAGGACATACCGATTTTCAATCAAAGCCAAGACTATCCGCCACCGATTGCGGTAGAAAAAGTTCGCCGAGCCATTATTGCGTCAGACGCTTTATTTTTCATCACGCCTGAATACAACGGCTTTTGTCCAGGCGGCTTGAAAAATCTCATTGACTGGCTATCGCGTTCCATCAATCCTAAAAACAGTCGAGGCGAATCGTTTATTCACAATCGCATTACGGCGGTAACTTCGGCAGCGGCAGGCGGCGGCACGGCGGTGCGACATACGATGGAGCAACTTTTAACATTTGTCCGCACGCGTGTGGTTTCTGATAATGCTTGCGGTGTGGCGATAAAAAAAGATGATTGGGCAAAAGGCACGCTCACCATTACCGATGACGAAATCGCAGGCTTAAAACGCTTTGTCGGCGAATTTGTAGAAAAAGTCAGTGCCGATGAAGCCTTGCGGTTAAATCCGATGATTTAAGTTTTCAGGCAGCCTGAAAAACAACCGCCGTAGGGTGGGGGCATCACGCCACCGAAAGCACCACAACCCTGCCGTCATTGCGAGATTTGAACGAAGTTCAAATCGTGGCAATCTCCTAATTACGGAGAACAGATGTGAATTGATGAATGGCAATGGAAGCAGATTAAATCAGAAGATTGCCACGCATTAACTGCGTTAATGCTCGCAATGACAGGTGTTATTTCAGGCAGCCTGAAAGGTTTGAACAAATATTCTTTAAAATAAGGAAACTGAAAATGAGTACTAAAAAAATCATTCACTTTAATGCATTCGAGATGAACTGCATTTCGCATTTATCACCTGGTTTGTGGCGTTATCCTGGTGATTGGGCTTTGCGTTATAAAGATATTGAATATTGGCAAAATCTCTCTCAAATTGCCGAAAAAGGCTTATTTGATGCGATTTTTATTGCCGATGTGATTGGCGTTTATGATTTATACAAAGGTTCGGACGAAGCGGCGTTACGCACGGCTTTGCAAACGCCTGTCAATGACCCAGTGCAGTTGGCAGCGATTGGGGCGGCGGTTACCAAAAATCTTGGTTTTGGCATTACTGCTGGTGTGCCGTTTGAACACCCATTTCCGTTTGCACGCCGTCTTTCTACGCTTGACCATTTAACCAAAGGACGAGTGGGTTGGAATATTGTTACGGGCTATTTGCCGTCTGCCAATCGTTCTATGGGTTCGGTTGAAGCACCGCATGACGAACGCTACGACCAAGCGGACGAGTATTTGGAAGTGTTGTATCGCTTGTTGGAAGGCTCTTGGGAAGATGATGCGGTGATCTTAAACCGTGAAACAGGGCAATTTGCCGACCCTGCGAAGATTCATCATATTGTTCATCACGGTAAATTCTATGATGTTGAGGGTATTCACATTTGCGAACCGTCTATTCAACGCACGCCTGTATTGTTTCAGGCAGGCAATTCTACGCGTGGTATGAAGTTTGCGGCGGAAAATGCCGAAGCGATTTTCATCGCACCGCCTACCAAAGAATACGCCAAAACCGCAGTAAAAAATGTGCGTGAAGCCTTGATTCGTGCAGGACGACAGCCAGATGACGCAAAAATTTATATTTTAGCCACTGTGATTACCGATCAAACGGACGCTTTGGCAGAAGCAAAATATAAAGATTTGTTGTCATACGCTTCAACCGAAGGCTCTTTGGTCATCAATTCAGGCTGGTTAGGCACGGATTTATCCAAATACGATTTGGACGCACCGCTGAATAAAATCCAATCCAACGCCATTCAAGCACAGGTGGAAGCCTTGTCCAACAGCACAACTGATGACGGCAGAGTTTGGACGCTGCGAGATTTAATTCAGTTGTCAGGCATTGGGGCACAAGGCATCAAGATTGTTGGCGGTGCGAAAACAGCGGCGGACAAAATAGAAGAATTGATTGATTACTCTGGTGCAGACGCAATCAATTTAGGTTACGCCACAACACCTGGCACACACGCCGATGTGGTTGAGTTTATTGTGCCTGAATTGCAAAAGCGTGGGCGTTATCAAACCGAATACGCCGAAGGTTCGTTACGCAATAAATTATTCGGCAAAGGCGACAGGCTGCCTGAAAACCACCGTGCGGCGAAATACCGCAAAGGCGGCGAGTTATGGGCAGTTGATGACTATACCAATACAGGGAGAAAACGAGCGTAGGTTTGCGTTCCTTTGGTTTCAGGCTGCCTGAAATCCATGCTGTCATTGCGAGCGAAGCCTAAAGGGCGTAGCGTGGCAATCTCCTTATTTGGAGAGCGGAGTTTCAGGTTGCCT
>JAFWTP010000016.1 GCA_017518845.1 Neisseriaceae bacterium | reverse complement strand
GTATTCCCATTTAAACCTGCATGATGTGCCCATCCAATATCTTGATGATTAATATTACAAGAATTAAGTAATTTACTTAATTCTTTTTCATTATTGTCATCAAGAAGTTTTTTTAGTTTTTGCTCAAAATGTTCTGGAAATTGATATGAATATTCTTGTGGCATAATGAGTACTCCTATTTAACGATAAAATCAATTCTTTCAGGCAGCCTGAAAGACTTAACAATCCTGTGCCGTATGCAACTGGCGGCAACTTTTTACGGTTAATACAAAAATTGTATCTTGTTGAATTTTATAGACAATTCTATATTTATGTTTCACAGGGTACAATTCACGCGTATGGGGTACAATGCCTATTTTTCCCATTTTCGGATTAGCCGCCGCCAAATCTAATACACGGTCAAATTCGGACATATAATAGTCCGCACTCTGCACGCCAGCATATTCCGCAACAGCGACATAAATTTCAATGCGGCGGCGTAAGGCTCTTTCTGACCAAAGAATATTAAGCACGCAATTTATCCTTTAACGCCTTGCGAGTGGCTGCCTGAACTTGTGCCACTGTATAAACCTTGCCTTGTGCAATATCTTTTTGTGCGGCGGCAATGTCTGCGGATAACTCATTGTATTCTCGTGTGTATTCATCAATCATACGCATTAACAACGCATCAGGCTTCTGCCCAGTTTGTTGCTGTAAATGTTGCCACGACGCAAACTTGTCGGCATTCAGTTCAACTTGCACTAACATTTGTTCATACCCCCAAAAAATATAGACTAAATTATAGCGTTTTTCATGCTTTCAGGCAGCCTGAACGCCTTATTTTTCTACAATTTCATCTGCTGAAACCAATACGCCGTCTTCATCGCAATAGACAAAATCGCCTGCGTGAAAGACCACATTGCCGAATGATACAGGCGTATCCACTTCGCCCACGCCGTCTTTGGCGGATTTTTTGGGGTTGGTGCCCAATGCTTTAATGCCAAAATCCATAGTTTCGATTGTGGCACTATCGCGGATTACGCCAAACACAACCGCACCTGCCCAGCCGTTTTTGCGACCTGCTTCGGCAATTTGATCGCCAATTAAGGCACTGTATAAAGAGCCGTGTCCATCGACAACCAACACTTCGCCATTAGACGGCGTATTCAGCATTTTTTTAACCAAGCCATTGTCTTTTAAGCAACGAACCGTGCGAACACGCCCACAAAAACGGCGGCGTTTGCCAAAGGTTCTAAACTGCACTTCACAAGACGGCGTTTCAGGAGCAATGTCGATTAAATCGGCAGTAGCAAAAGTTTGTTGAGTCATTTTGAATGTCCTTGTTTAAGTGGAAATGTTTTTATTTTCACATTTTTCCTACGAAAAAGTGGCAATTTTTCACATTTTTCGTAGGAAAAATGTGATTTTTATAAGTTTCAGGCAGCCTGAAAAGGTTTTGTAAAATCCGTTCTCCGAACTTGGGAGATTGCCACGATTTTTTCTATCGAAAAAATCTCGCAATGACAGTAACTTTTTCAGGCAGCCTGAAAAAGTGGGGCAAAGCCCCACGCACCATATCAATCTTCCACAGGCAAAATGCCTATTTTTTTCTGCCAGATTTTTGGAGCAATCGCATGTACCGAAGTGCCTGTGCTATCAACCGCTACGGTTACGGGCATATCTTTGACTTCAAACTCGTAAATCGCTTCCATACCCAATTCGGGGAATGCCAACACTTTGGCGGATTTAATCGCTTTGGATACCAAATACGCCGCACCGCCTGTTGCCATTAAATACACCGCTTTGTTATCTTTAATCGCTTCTACCGCAATCTTGCCGCGTTCGGATTTGCCAATCATACCGAGTAAGCCTGTTTGTTCTAACATTTGCCGCGTGAATTTATCCATGCGTGTGGCAGTGGTGGGACCTGCGGGTCCGACTGCTTCATCACGCACAGGATCAACGGGTCCCACATAGTAAATCAAGCGGTTGGTAAAATCGACTGGCAATTTTTCGCCGTTATTCAGCATATCGGTCATTTTTTTGTGGGCAGCGTC
>JAFWTP010000199.1 GCA_017518845.1 Neisseriaceae bacterium | reverse complement strand
CAGCCCACCACAACGCCGATAGGCGTTGATTATTATTGATATTAAAGAAAATTCCGCCCTATCGGGCGGGCGGTGGGCTGGAAAGCTCACCCTATAACATTTGCATTTATTATATAGATAAATAGGTTTTGCAAAGGTTTCAGCCTGAAAAAAACCGCCCCGAAGGGCGGCAAAGTTCAATTTCTGGGAGACAAGAATTTAATAAATTTCACGCCAAGAAATGCGACGCAAGCAATTCACATGCGGCATAGGTATGTACATACCAAATTGATAAGCGTCTTCTTTGCCCTGTCCTAACAGTTGGGCTTTAATTTTGCCGTCATCAGGTAAGCAAGCGTTTTCTGGGTCTGGGCGTTCGCAACCGCTGCCTGTACACGGGTTTTTATTCAAATCCATATACATACCGCGTTGATACATATTGCCGTGTTTGTCGTTGTTGAAACCTTTACGCGTAGGATCGTTAATCGTCCACACCACAAAACCACCGTATGTGGTTGATGAAACCAAGCCACCGTCACTCAAATAACCAAATTCATTGGCATTGGCACGGTCATCGCCCATAAGCACATAACTGGTGTCGCGTTTGCTGGGGAAAATTTGTCCGCCATTTTCAACATTCAACTGAATTAAGCCGCTATACAGTTTGGGCGTGCCACCTTCCACACTTTTTTCTGCGATGAGTTTGTGTTGGGTTTTTTCGATACAGGTGCTTTGGAATTTATCCGTTTCCACCGTTTTATTGGTAGTGGTGTTGCATTTGCCCACCGTGGTGGAATTTTCGACTGTATGGTCAATCAGTTGTGCTGCCGACCAGCCGCCACGACCTTCTTTTATATCTTCACTATCGGTGCTACATACGGCCGTGGCAGAACTTCCTTCTTGCACCGTCCAACCGTTGTTACGCCATTCGTCTGCCGTCCAATCTTTGTTGTATTGCGTGTCTTTGGCAGACGGATTTTTGTCGTTTTTGCCATACACACGAGTGGAGAAATACACCGTGTGCCAAGACAACATCGGTTGAACAACCACGCGTTCGCCATTGCTGTCTAATTCAATCATCCAACCTGCATAGGCTCGTTTGCCGTTTTTGTCGTAAATGTCTTCATTGCTGACTTTGCGTTGCAAATCCAATGTTTCCCACGAGCCTTTCAAGGCGTTGAGTTTTTGTGTTAATAAATCGTTTTCGGTAAATGTTTTATCCAAAAAGTCTTTATTTTTATCATTCACAATGTTGTTGAGTTCATCAAATTTTTGATAAACCCCATACAAGGCTTGGCGTTTGCTTTCGGTAACATCTGCGGGGAACATATCGCTGCCTGTACCCCACATCACCACATGTTCATTACCTACTTTGGCAATAATCGGTGCGGAAGTAACAGGGCGGTCGGGGCTGCCTGAAAAGATTTTCGTGCAGTCTATGCCTGTGGTGTAAGTGCGTACATCGCAACGCCACATATTGCCTGAATAATCGCCTGCAAAAGCATAATCCACCACGCCATCAACATCGACATCAAACAGGGTGGGTGTGGCTAAACCGCCAGTATTACCCATTGTGGCTTTGGCAAGCAAGCGACCGCGTTTGGCTTTTTCGCCCATACATTGAACGCTGTTTTTGTGGTTATTGGTCATACTGTTTTTGTCGTAACCGCAGGCTTCAACACCCACATCGGCACTGCCTAATGTATCGTATAAATACATTGCGGTTTCTTGTTGGTCTAAATTGGTTTTGGTACTGAAACCACTGCCCACCGCTGAAAGAATGTGAATATCGTTATCCAAAAAGCGTTCAATTTGACCATTGCTGTTTTTGCGGGTTACATTCACGCCAAAACGAGCGGTTGAAGGATAACCAATGGTATAGCCCATCGCACTTTCTTTACCACCACGATGAGCACCCGCATTAAACAAGGTTACATCGTTTGTCCAGTCGCGGCTTTCGTTAATTGCCGATAAGTTCATCGCATACAAACCTTTGGCACCACGCCCCGCATTGCCTAACATATAGTCAATATTAAACGGTTTGTTTAAGGTGTGTGCGGTAATACCGCCTGACAACATATACAAATGTGGGCGTTCAGGGGTGGTGGCATAGTCTTGATGTGCAATGTCTTTGTAATGTGTGGCTAATGTGTCGTCCGTTTTTTGCCGTTGCAATTCGCTTGGTGCATAAGTCATCACCAAATTATACGGATTGCGGGCATTGTTGGTTTGTGCCGCAGCATTGCTTTGGAAGACATAAGCCAAACCGTCATTGGCGGCTGCCACAATAAATTCACGCCGTCCGTCAAAACCCGCTTGTTGATTGTCATCAACCAATTTACCCACCGTAACAACATCTGACTCCAAAATATCGCCCATAGGATAATCGCGTTTGCGATAAATGGTGTTGGCAGTATAAAACTTGTTCAAAATATCGTCATTGACGCTACTGTCGTAAGCATAACGCGATTGCCACGGCAACATGGCTTTTAACCATTCATCAGACGGCGAGTTGTAGTCATTTAAGGCAAAATAACTGTTGCTGCCGTTAAATAAATTATTCATTGGGCGAACTCTGCCGTTTTCTTCGCTCATAAACGCTTTACGCTCCCCATATTGATAATTGGGTACGCCGTATGCCGCGTCCATTTTCAATTTTTCGTCCCACACACCATTGGCATCTTGGGTGTAATCGGGTTTGTAAAAACGCAATTCAGCCGAACGCAAACCACCTTCCACACCGATTGGCAACCATAAAGACACCGTTTCTTGGGGGAATAATTTATCTGCCCCCGTAATCGCAGGTGCAGCCAAAGCATGCTGGTCTTCGGCGGTGGAGATTGATGAGATATTGCCAGGTTTTGGGTCATCAGTAGGCGGTGTAAAGGTCGGGTCGCCTGGGTTAATATTCACAGGTTGTGAGCCGTTATCAAATGTTGAAGTCATATCGCTGAACATTTTTTCAAATGCGTCTTGCAGACTTTGTTCGTCATTGGCTTCAAAATAAGTTTTGTTGCCATTGGGTAATTGCCCACCATTTAATGCACCTGCTTTGAGCATATTTTTGGTACGCGTATCCCCACGAGAGCCACTCAAACCAAAGGCTACGGTGTAAGTTTTAATATTGGCATTTTTTTCTAATGGCTCACTGAGTTGTTTTAGGAAAACGCTGTCTAATGCGTTGATTTGGTTGCTACTTAATCCGTAAGAACTTAACGCCCAGTGGTCTATGCCACGATAATAATCATAGTTCAAGGGACCTTCATCTTCGCCAAATTGATAGGGTTCAAATTTTTGACGACCCACAGTTAAAGGTTTGTATTCCGAAACCCCAGCATTGCTCCAAATAGTAGAACTGCTCAACAAGGGGTTTAAGCCTTTGGAACTGTATCCATTTTTGTACATCGACTCATACGAGTCGCTATTGGCAGCACCGTCTGTCATTGCAATAATGTAGTTATCACTACATTGCAAATCATTGACAGTGGCAAATTGTTCCACCGCATTCACATAACCTGTTAAAAATGGTGTACCGCCACTTACTTTGGCACTATTGACATTGTTAATGGCTGCACGGTAATCATCGCTTAACGGAACACTACGGTTGCCTGCACCGATATTGCTCACTTCACCCAACCAAGAAACACCCCATCTGGCTTTATCGGCGTATTTTAATTTACCGTCATCATCTTTTTTGTTAAATAAATTATTCAACACATTTCTCATCACTTTGGCACGAGAATTGTAACTGCCACTCAAAGTGCCATTCATACTGCCCGAATCGTCCAAATACAGCACAATATTGGGTTTATTCGGAGAAGAAGTACCCGTTGTGGTGTTTATATCCCAAGTCGCCGTTTTTTCGCGAGATTCGGTTTTTTCAACGGTTACGGTTTTATGCACACCAGGGTTGGATAAATGCAATGGCATGCCAAAAGGTGAATCGGTGTCAGCGGCAAAAGCAGTGGCTGACAAAAGGCTGATTGTTAAAACACTCAAAGCAAATTTGTGCTGTTTTTTCATCTGGTTAATCCCCAAAAAAATGAGTTTGTTGAAAATGGCACGCTGTTTGCAGAACTGGTAGTTGAGAATGTTTTTTGGCTGCAAACAGCGGCGTAAAAGGACAGACTTATACTCGCATTTTCTTTTTGACACCGCTTGTTTATTTTACAAGCGGTTTTTTTTGCGGTTAAACGGTTTGGCGTTTTTGTTAAGTATAAAACTGCCATTGATTTTTAAGAATTTTTTTGAAATCAGCGTTTTTTAGAAATAGAAACAGCGTTCAGGTAGCCTAAAAATATTTTTGCATACAAAAAGTGCGTTATTAAAATATTTTTTATTAAAAAACAATATATTAAGAATAAAACAAATATTTTTCTAAAAAAATTTGATAAAACACAATTTAAACTGCGTTTTTTGCAACAAAATGCCATATTGTTCAGGCTGCCTGAAAAATTTTTTTGAAAAAATTAAGAAAAAATATGTTTCAGGCAGCCTGAAAACCAGTAAAATAACGGCAATATACGCCACTGTAAATAATGTTAATTATTTGTTTTTTAAGGACTTTCAAAAATGCAAGCATATTTAGATTTAATGCGTCATGTGTTAGAAAACGGCACGGATAAACAAGACCGCACGGGGACAGGCACGCGTTCCGTGTTTGGCTACCAAATGCGGTTTGATTTGCAAAACGGTTTTCCGCTTTTGACTACCAAAAAATTGCATTTGAAATCAATTATTTATGAATTATTGTGGTTTTTGCGTGGCGACACAAATATTCAATATTTAAAAGATAACGGCGTGTCGATTTGGGACGAATGGGCTGATGAAAACGGCAATTTGGGGCGGGTGTATGGGGCTCAATGGCGTTCGTGGCAAGGGGCGAATGGCGAAACGCTTGACCAACTATCTGATTTAATTCAGCAAATTAAAACCAACCCCGACAGCCGCCGCTTGATTGTGTCGGCGTGGAATGTGGCTGAAATTGATAAAATGGCTCTGCCGCCTTGTCATTGCTTGTTTCAGTTTTATGTGGCAGACGGCAAACTCTCGTGCCAGTTGTATCAACGCAGTGCGGATATTTTCTTGGGCGTGCCGTTTAATATTGCGTCTTACGCCTTGCTTACCATGATGATTGCCCAAGTGTGTGGCTTAAAAGCAGGCGATTTTGTGCATACACTTGGGGACGCACATTTGTACAGCAATCACTTTGAACAGGCAAAATTGCAGTTGCAACGCACCCCCAAAGGGCTGCCTGAAATGGTGATTAACCCCAATGTGCAAAGTATTTTTGACTTTCAATATGCTGATTTTGAACTAAAAAATTATAATCCTGACCCGCATATTAAAGCGGCTGTGGCGGTGTGATTTTTATCAGGCAGCCTGAAAGGTTTTTTATGACACAAAAAATAACTTTAATTGCGGCAATCGATAAAAACAACGCCATAGGTAAAGACAATAAAATGGCGTGGCATATACCTGCCGACTTTGCTTTTTTTAAGCAATATACGCTTCATAAACCGATTATTATGGGACGCAAAACTTGGGTTTCGTTACCCAAAAAACCGCTGCCTGAAAGACGCAATATTATTTTAAGCAAACAATTTGATTTTATAGAAGAAAATGCGGAAATTTTTCATTCACTTGATGAAGTATTTTCGCAATTAAAACAAGAAAAAGAAATGGTGATTATCGGCGGAGAACAAATATATACGCAATTTATGCCTTATGCTACCGACATTCGCTTAACCGAAGTTAATTTACACATTGAAAACGCAGACGCTTTTTTTCCGCAATTTAATAAAAATCAATGGCAGGAAATTAGTCGAGAAAAACAAATATGCGATAAAAGCAAAATCGAATTTGATTTTGTGCATTATGTGAAAAAAGAATTTAAGGCAGCCTGAAAAAATAATATAGGAGCATTATGATGAAATTCACATTCAAACATTATATTATTGTTATTTTTCTTTTAACGCTGATTGGCAGTTGCGGTTCATTTTTTTCGCAATATGTTTTAGGCTTAAAGCCTTGTTCTTTATGTATTTATCAGCGATTAGGCGTAATGGGCGTGGCTTTTGTTGCCCTATTGTGTTTGCCTTTTTATTTGCGTTCTGTATGGGGAAAAGTGTTATCGACATTATTATTGCTTGTGCCAATTATTTCAGGATTAGCCGTTTCTATTCGCCATTTATACATTTTATATTATCCTAATGCAGTCGCAAATTGTGGGCCTGGTTTTAATTTATGGTTACGCAAAATGGAATTAAACGGCATGCCTATGGCAAGCGTATTCAGCAAAGTGTTGAAAAACCACGCCCGTTGCGATGAAATTGCCAATTTATTTGGCTTACCCTTGCCTGTTTGGAGTGCAGGTCTGTTTTCGTTTTTGTTGCTGTTATTGCTTGTTGCGTGGGTTAAAGGTCGCCGATGAATGCCGTTTTACCTGTGGTTTATATTTTGCAACCGATTGATAATATTCAAGAAAAATACTTAAATAATGTATTGTCTGCATTCGGTGTCAGCATTTCTTTCAGGCAGCCTGAATGCGAATATTTTTTACAATTTATTGATAATAAAATTGTTTTACGCCATTCATTGAATAAGGAAAAAGTGTTTGCCGATTTTGTTGGCGGTGCGTTAAATCATCGTGTGGCGTATCGTGGGGCGGAATTGATTGCCAAAGCGGTGAATATTAAGGAAAATCGCCACATTTGGGACGCAACCGCAGGTTTGGGGCGTGATGCGTTTGTTTTGGCAGCAATGGGGGCAAGCGTAGAGATGTTTGAACGCCATTTTGTGCCTGCCACACTTTTGGCAGACGCTTTATTGCGTGCGAAACAATGTGCTGATACGCAAGCGATTATTGAGCGTATGTCGTTGAATTTTGGCACTATTTTTAATAGTGATTTACCGTGTCCTGATGTGATTTATCTGGATCCGATGTTTCCCGAACGCCACAAAACGGCATTGGTGAAAAAGGAAATGCGGTTTTTTCAGGCAGCCGTAGGGTGCGATGACGATAGTGCGGATTTATTAAACAAGGCTCGCGATATGCCTGTAAAACGCATTGTGGTCAAACGCCCCAAGCACGGAGCATTTGTTGGCAATAGCAAACCTGCGTATCAGTATATCGGCAAAAGTACACGGTTTGATGTTTATTTACCTTTTCAGGCTGCCTGAAACAAAAAACATAAGGAAAATCAAATGAATAAAAATATGGTGATTGTTATTTTACTGATTGCATTATCGGTTTCTTGGGCGTATTTTTTTGGGCTTCATCAAGGCAAAAAAGATCATTTGCCGCCCAGTAATCCGCCGATTGTGGCAGAGCAAAGGCTTTCGCAAACGCCACAAAACAAGGCTGTGAGCAATGAAAATAGCGATATAGAACAACTATTTAAGCAACAAAAAAGCGATGTTTTTGTAACGGGCAAAGGTGTGGTGAAAAAAGTTTTGGCTGATGATAATCAAGGTTCGCGTCATCAACGCTTTATCTTAGAATTGCCTAATGGGCAAACTTTATTGATTGTCCATAATATTGATGTAGCAGAACGCTTGTCTAATTTACAAAAAGGAGATGAAGTGTCGTTTGCAGGCGATTATGTGTATAACGATGAAGGCGGTTTAATTCACTGGACACACAGAACCACAAAAGGCAACCACAAGGACGGTTATTTAATGTATCAAGGAAAGATTTATCAATGATTGCAGGGGTTGATGAAGCAGGGCGAGGACCTTTAATCGGCAGCGTTTTTGCGGCGGCGGTGATTTTGCCGTCTGATTTTGATTTGCCCCATCTTAATGATTCTAAAAAACTTTCCGAAAAAAAACGAGATATTTTAGCCACACAAATTAAAGAGCAAGCAATCAGTTTTGCTGTGGCAAGTGCCAATGTGGCGGAGATTGCCGAATTGAATATCTTGCACTCGGCTATGTTAGCGATGAAGCGAGCCGTTTTGGACTTAAACAGGCAGCCTGAAAAAGTGCTGATTGACGGCAACCGCATTCCGCCTGATTTACCCTATCCTGCGAGTGCCGTTATCGGCGGCGATGCTCTTCACCCTTCAATTATGGCAGCGTCCATTCTCGCCAAAACCGCACGCGATAAGGAAATGTACGATTTAGACCAACAATTTCCACAATACGGCTTTGCCAAACACAAAGGATACGGCACTAAATTGCATTTGCAAGCGATTGAAAAATATGGCATTTTGCCAGAACACAGACGGGATTTTGCACCGATTAAAAAATGGTTGGTAGAACATGGGGGATAAGGGTTTTTAGGCTGCCTGAAAAGGCTGATAATGGCGGAGAGGAAGGGATTCGAACCCTCGATAGGCTATTCACCTATACACGCTTTCCAGGCGTGCGACTTCAACCACTCATCCACCTCTCCGCTGCAAGATGGTTTGTAAATTGAACTTGCCATTCTAACGGTTTTTGTGCGTTTATGCAATGTGTTTCAGGCTGCCTGAACATGCAAATATGCCAACACTTCCGAAAGATGATTAAAAATGCCGTCATTCGGTGCGGCGGCGAGTTCTTGGCGGCTCATGGCTCCGCGACAAATGCCTATGGCTGTGGCGTTGGCGTTGTGGGCAGTGAGTAAGTCGTGCGTGGTGTCGCCTATCATCAGCGTGTTTTCAGGAGCAATATGCCACTCTTCGCACAGCGACAAAATCATTTCAGGGTGCGGCTTGGACGCACATTCGTCCGCCGTGCGTGTGGCTGAAAAAAACGCACGCACGCCTGTGTCGTCTAATGCTCGCTCCAAGCCACGCCGACTTTTGCCTGTGGCAATGCCCAAAATATAATGCGATTGCAGGCGTTGCAACAAGGGCAATGCGTCAGAAAACAACACAATCGGATTGTCTTGGCGAAAATAATATTGCCGATAGTCGTTAATCAATTTTTGCAACGGCACTTCGCCTGCAATGTTTAACTGACGCAATGCGTCATCTAAACTTAATCCGATAATACTGCGTGCGGCTTCATCGTTTGGAATGGGTAAGCCGTTGTTTTCAAAAGCATATTGCACAGAACGCACAATATGTGCAGTGGAATCGGCAAGCGTGCCGTCCCAGTCAAAAATAATGGCGTGAAAGTTTTTCATTGTGGTATTTCCTTATTTCAGGCTGCCTGAAAATAGTGAGCAGTTAGTAGTTAGCAGTGAGCAGTTATTATGTCAAGCCTTACGGCTTGACGGATATTGTTTGGATAACACTTCGATTATTCTTTCAGGCTGCCTGAAAGATTTAAATTTTTATTATTTTTAAGTAAATGGTTTGGATACAAAATCAACAACCATTTGACGAAATGAAAAATCAAAATAAAATGCAATAATAAATAATAAAAAACCTGAATAGCCAAATGAAAAAATTATATTACGAAAAAAAATTGTATTCCTATAATTAGTTTCATAAGAACCAAATTCCAATTTTTTCTCCCTAATGTAATATGCGAAACATTCTTCTATATTACAAAAATTATCTTTACATTCTTTACTTAAATAATCAATAACTAATTCATATCTTTTAATAAATGGAATACTTATTGCAAAAGAAGTTCCAGTAAATGCAGAAAACATTTCACCATTAGAACATAATACATTCAAGAAAAAAGAACCACCTAATAAAATCAAAGAAAAAGTACCTATGGTTGAAAAATCGCTATTTGATATATTGCCTGATACCGTCAAAAGTGTAAATAAAATAACTAATGTACCATTTAATAATTCAAATCGTGCTAAAAATGAAATATATCTTTTTAATTTTTTAATCAATTCTTGTGCTTCTAAAAAATTTGCTAAATAAAATTCCGATTTTCGTGTTAATAATCTTTCCCATTTTTGATTGTTTTCTTCTAATTTTTTAAGCGAATTTAACCCATTTCGTATAAAAAATACGCCTAATAAAAATAAAACAATATAAACAAACAGTTCCATAATAAAATTCCTTAAAAAATACCGTTCAGGCAGCCTGAAAGGCTTTTTGCATTGTCGTTGTATCTTGATACGCTACCCAAATAAATTGCTTACGCAATTTATTTGGAGATTGCTTCGCCTTGCTTTGGCAAGGCTCGCAATGACGATAAAGGTTTCAGGCTGCCTGAAAATATTCAATTCGTTCTTCGTAGTGTGGAGATTGCCACGATTTGACTTCGTCAAATCTCGCAATGACACGGGTTTTATTTACTGTGCAAGCGGTTCATGGCTGCCTGAAAATCGCCTGCGGCTATGGTTTCGATTTCGTCTAATGCACGCACAATGCTCTCGTCTATTTTTACCTGTTGTTCGGCTGTGGGTTTTTTAAGCACATAGGAGACCACTTGGTTTTTGTCGCTTGCTCGGTCTATGCCCAAACGCAGTCGCCAAAAGTTAGGCGTGCCAAGTTTGGCTTGAATATCTTTTAAGCCGTTGTGTCCGTTATTGCCGCCGCCTTGCTTGATTTTCAGGCTGCCGCAAGGCAAATCTAATTCGTCATGCACAACCAAAATTTCATCAGGATGAATACGGTAAAAATGAGCCACAGCGGCAACCGCTTGCCCTGATAAGTTCATAAAAGTTGTGGGTTTCATCAGGCGAATTTCGCGGCGGTTAATCACCACTTTGGCTATGTCGCAAAAGAATTTTTTTTCTGCTTTAAAAACGGCCTTGTGTTGATGGGCTAATTCATCAACAAACCAAAATCCTGCGTTATGGCGTGTGTCGGTGTATTCTATGCCGATATTGCCTAATCCGACAATCAGTTTTAATGGGGTCATAGGGGTTTTATGCTGTTGAACATTTGGGGCATTTTACACTATTTAAGGCGTGTTCAGGCAGCCTGAAAACAATTTAACACTCCGTGTCTTGGTATTCTCCGTGAGAGATGAAATATTTCATCTCACCACGAAATAAAATTTGTAGTCTGAAACCTTTGCAAAACCTATTTTTACATATAATAAATGCAATCGTTATAGGGTGGGACAATCCAACCCACCATTCGCCCGATAGGGCGAAATATTCATAAAAAACAATGAGTAATCAACGCCTATCGGCGTTGCGGTGGGCAGGAATGCCCACCCTATAACGGACGCTTTTTCTGTTTCAGATTGAGTTTTACAAAGGTTTCAGTCTCTCACCAAAACACGGAGAACACGGCGTTTTTTGATTTAAATTTCAGGCTGCCTGAAAACGATTGATTTAATCAACGCCTTGCGGCGTTGTGGTGGGTTGTGTTGTCCCACCCTACGGCAGGTTTAACACTCCGTATCTTGGTGTTCTCCGTGAGAGATTTCAGGCTGCCTGAACGCTCAACCTTTTTGTTTTTCGGCACGCAAAATGCGTGCGGTTTTGGGGTCTATTTTGATGGGGCGGCAAATGTCGATTCGGTCGTTGTTTTCTAACATTGCATTAGGCGATATGCGTTTGCCACGCCGTGCAAAGAGTTGCTGTTGCACTATTTCGGGATATTTTGCGGCTAAATCGGTGCTTGCCACAGCGTCTGATACGGTGCTTTTTTCAGACAGCGTGAAACGATATAAATATTGTGTATCAGGTAACGCCAACGCCACTTCTACCGTGATTTTATTTTTTTCCATAGCGTCTGTCGGCTTCTTTGACAAATGAATGAACCAGGCTGCCTGAAATACTGCCAAACACAGGGCCGATGATTTTTGATAATAAGGCGTTAGAAAATTCGTAATCTAATGAAAAATTGATTTTGCATGCACTATCGCCCAAAGGCTGAAACTGCCATACGCCGTCTAATTTTTTGAACGGCCCT
>JAFWTP010000198.1 GCA_017518845.1 Neisseriaceae bacterium | reverse complement strand
TTAAAACAAACTACACTGATTGTCTGCTTTAACGATAATGAGAATATTATCATTTTTATGATAAAAAGTCAAATGAAAATTGCTATCAATTTTGAAAAAGTTATAACTATATTGATTTATATAAAAATATTTTTTCAGTTAGCAGTGAGCAGTTGTTTTGTCAAGCCTGCGGTTTGACAGATATGTTTAGATAACGCTTTGATTTTTTTTAACTTCACTTCGTTCGTTGAACTTCGTTTCAGGCAGCCTGAAAGACTTATCGAAGCGTTATCTTAAATATATCCGTCAATCCGTAAGGATTGACTAAACAACTGCTCACTACTAACTACTCACTGCTCACTTCATCAATATGCTATATTTACGCTTTTTACGCCAACCATAAAAAATGACGCAATCTTTACTTTCCACTTCTCTTTGGCGGCGGTTGTTTATTGCCGTAGTCGCGGTTGCCGCTTTGTGGGCTGTGTTTTTTTGGGTAATTTAATTATGCCGATTATTGTCGAAAACATCACCGTCAGTTACCGCCAGTTGCCTGCGGTACACCATTTGTGTGCCGTGTTTGGCGAGGGTGAGGCGTGGGCGTTGTGCGGGCCTAATGGGGCGGGCAAATCGTCTTTGCTGAAAGTGATTATGGATTTGGAAAAAACCGACACAGGTAAGGTGATTTTTGACGGCTTAACCCGCAAGGATATTGCCTATTTACCGCAAGTTTCCGCCATAGACCGCAGTCAGCCTTTAACTGTGTTTGAACTCACCGCAATGGGTTTGTGGTATGAAATCGGCTTTTTTGGCGGCTTATCTAAACAGCAAAAAGAGCGTGTTTTCAATGCCTTACAAAGAGTGGGTATGGAAAACGAAGCGAATAATTTAATCAGTCAATTATCGGACGGACAATTTCGCCGTGTGTTATTTGCCCGCATGCTGGTGCAGAAAGCCAAATTTTTGCTGTTAGATGAACCTTTTAATGCGATTGACGAACAAACCACGCAAGCCTTATCGGAAGTGCTTTCAGGCTGCCTAAAACAAGGGCAAGGTGTTGTGGCAGTGTTGCACGACAATCGTTTGGTGCGACAGTATTTTGCCAACACCTTGTTGATTGCACGAGAAAAAATCGCCGCAGGAAAAACCGCCGAAGTTTTAACCGCCGAAAATTTAGAAAAAGCCGCCCGCTTTCGCCAAGACCAGTTTGATATTGACGCATGGTGCGAAGAAGAAACAGGCGTTCATCAGCACCATTATCATGAGCATTAAAATGGTAGGGTGGGTTTTCAACCCACCGATAACCGCCGTAGGGTGGGCTTCCCAGCCCACCACAACGCCACAAGGCGTTGATTAGCGGTGTGATGAAGAGTTGATTTTGCCCTTACGGGCTTAATGTTCAAAGAATTGGAAATTATGCCGACACTGTCGGCACAATTAAACGGACAAAATGACTACCGTCATTGTGAAAACGCCGTAGGGTGGGTTTTCAACCCACCAGCAAACCGATAGGTTTGCATTAACAAATGGTTTATTAAAGCCGTTACGGCTTTACGGTGGGTCGAAGACCCACCCTACGCAGTTGATTTTTGGGTATGAATGATTTTTCAGGCTGCCTGAAAATTTGAATGAAAACGCGTGGGCAACAAAGTTGCCCACCGCAACACAGGTTGAAATATTTATTTCAGGCTGCCTGAAAAAGTTTTTTTGTAAAGGATTTTTGATTATGGAAATGTTTGTTCATATTGCTTTATTTTTATTGGGTGTGTTTTTAATTTGGAATGGTGTAAATTCATTAAAGAAATTAAAAGAAAATAATAAACAATGGGAAGAAATTGAAAGAACTTATATTGTTCCAAATGATGTTTATCGTGAATTTAGAGAAGAAAATTTTGAAGAAGCAAAATATTGGGTAGGTAAATTTAAAAAATATATTTCGATACTTTCGATAATGTCTATTATTTGTGGCATATTGCCTGTATTAGGTATATTTTTTATCAATAAAGAATTAAATACAGATTTTATGTTATTAGGTAATACTTCATTTATTTTATTAGTTGTATCCTTTCTTACAGTAATGTATTGCAATAATACTGGTACTGCAATTTTTCTAAATGGTGCCATTGGTGTAATAATATGGTTTGATACTAAATATAAATTACTAATAAACCTTTTTGCAAATAAGGAAGAAGTAATGGTTGTAAAAAGCGTAAGGGATTTATTTAATGAATATATCAAAGAAAAATATGATGACCGTTTATTTATAAATTACACAGCAGATATGTTATTTGGAGAACAGACACACGGCAGAATGTTTTTTTTATTGACTTTGTATGTTGGTTTGTTTTTATTTTTTTTAGCGTTTATCTTTGATAATTCATTTTATCAAAAGATAATTTCTTTTTGACTTTATTCACTATACGGAGTGAATTACAATGAGTAGTACAACAGCAAGCGTAGGGTGGGCAACTTGTCCGCCACGCGTTATTAAAACTCATTAAATAAATTGTATTTTTATCAATGATTGCAAATGTGATTTTTTATAAAAATGTGATTATTGATTTTCAGGCTGCCTGAAAATATAAAATATTAAAGGTTTAACACAATGAACTGGCTTATTTCCCCTTTTAGCGAATTTGAATTTATGCGATATGCACTCGCGTCCGTGTTGTTTTTATCCGTGTCTGCCGCTCCTGTGGGCGTGTTTTTGGTGATGCGGCGAATGAGTTTAATGGGGGATGCATTAAGCCACGCCGTTTTGCCTGGTGCGGCTGTGGGCTATATGTTAGCGGGTTTAAGCCTGCCTGCCATTGCCTTTGGCGGCTTTTTTACAGGGCTGATTATGGCAGCAGGAGCAGGTTTAGCCACGCGTTTGTCGTTGATTAAAGAAGACGCGAATTTTGCCGCCTTTTACTTATCCTGCTTGGCTTTGGGCGTGATTTTGGTGAGCAAAAACGGCAGCAATATTGACTTACTGAACTTGCTGTTCGGCTCGGTGTTGGGCGTGGATAAACCGTCTTTACTGTTAATTGCAACTGTGGCAAGCATGACGCTCATTACCTTAATGCTGATTTACCGCCCCTTGCTGATTGAAAGCGTGGATAGCACCTTTTTACGCATTGTCAAAGGACAAGGCGGCGTGTGGCATATTGTT
Organism: Neisseriaceae bacterium; assembly: GCA_017518845.1. GTDB lineage: Bacteria > Pseudomonadota > Gammaproteobacteria > Burkholderiales > Neisseriaceae > RGIG9985. The sequence continues at coordinate 6,986 of JAFWTP010000198.1, read as the reverse complement.
TTTTTAATGTTGGTGGTGATCAATTTGGTGGCAGGTTTTCAAACACTTGGCACACTTATGTCAGTCGGCTTGATGATGTTGCCCGCCATTTGCTCACGAATGTGGTTTTCCAGAATGGAATCGCTGTTAATCGGCAGCGTACTGATTGCGGTGTTGGCGTCCATCGCAGGCTTGTTGCTGTCGTTTTATATCGACATACCGTCAGGCCCTGCGGTCATTTTAATCTGCGGCGTAATTTACTTTTTCTCACTACTATTCGCCACAAACGGTATTTTAATGCCGTATATCAGACATAAACGACATAGAAAAGTGAGCAGTTAGTAGTGAGTAGTAAGCAGTTGTGCTTTCAGGCTGCCTGAAAATTATTTATTTATCACCATAAGTTATAACGCTCTCTCTCACTTACCGCTATAATCCGCCTATTCTTTACACAGGAGCAAAAAAATGCACTTTAACACCCAAGCCATTCATACGGCTTATAACCCTGACGAACACAATCGGGCGATTATGCCGCCGATTTATCAAAACAGTATGTTCGCAATGAAAGAAATCGGCGAGCAAATTCCGTTTCGTTATTCGCGGTTGTCCAACCCCACACGGCAAGTTTTAGAACAAACGCTGGCGGATTTAGAACACGGCACACAGGGCTTTGCCTTTGCCAGCGGTATGGCGGCGATTGATGCGGTTTGGCGGTCGTTGTTAAAGCCACAAGACACGATTGTGGCAGTGGCAGATATTTATGGCGGCTCATACGACTTATTGAACGAAGTTTATGCCCAATGGGGCGTGAATGTGATTTTTGCGGATTTAACGCACCCTGAAAACTTACAAAATATATTGAATAATCAACAGGTTAAAATGGTGTGGTTGGAAACGCCGTCTAATCCCCTATTGCGTTTGGTGGATATTCGTGCTTTGGCGAATATGGCTCATCAGGCTGGTGCGATTGTGGGCATAGACAACACTTTTGCCACGCCGTATTTGCAAAATCCGCTTGATTTGGGCTGTGATATTGTGGTGCATTCGGCAACCAAGTATTTATGCGGTCATTCTGATGTGCTTATGGGCATTGCGGTGGCAAAATCGCCAGAGCACGCTGCGGCTATTCGTTCTATGCAAGTTAATAGCGGTGCGGTTGCCGCTCCGTTCGATTGTGCGTTTGTCTTGCGTGGCATTAAAACACTGGCTGTACGTATGGATAGACACTGCGAGAATGCTTTGGAAATCGCCCGCCGCTTGCAAAATCACCCTGCCGTTGCCCAAGTTTTTTATACGGGGCTGCCTGAAAACCCTGATTATGCTTTGGCAAAACAACAAATGCGAAATTTTGGCGGTGTGGTGTCGATTTATTTGAAAAACGATACGCGACAAGCCGCAAATCAAGTTATTCAGTCCTTGAAGTTAATACAAATGTCGTCCAGTCTTGGCGGTGTGGAAAGTTTGGTGAATCACTCCTACACTCAATCGCACAGCGGTATGTCGCCAGATGTGAAAGAAAAATTAGGCATAAAAGAAGGCTTGTTGCGGTTTTCAATCGGCATTGAATATGTGGAAGATATTTGGGCAGATTTGAATCAGGCGTTAAATAGTATAAACTTTCAGGCTGCCTGAAAAAATCGAAGCATTATCTAAAAATAATCCGTTTTGCCGCAAGGCAAAACGAAATAACTGCTCACTGCTAACTGCTATAATAGTCTGTTTAGAAAAACCAAAGGAACACACCATGACCGACACGCCGAGTATTCGCCGCCGCGCCTATTTTATTTCTGACCGCACAGGCATTACGGTTGAGAGTATGGGCGAAGCCCTGCTTAATCAGTTTAACGCTGCCGAATTTAAGCAACGCACTTATCCTTTTATCGACACGCCAGACAAGGCTCACGAACTCTTGGCACACATTGCCGAAGAAGTCGCCGAAGACGGCAGCCTCTGGGGTCGTCCTTTGATTTTTTCCAGTATCGTCAATAATGAAGTGCGAAAAATCATTCACACTTGCCCCGCCTATCATATTGATTTTTATGATTCATTTATCGGAAATTTAGAAAAAGAACTACACGCAGACGCTCGCCGCATTACAGGTGCCACGCACGGTTTAACCGACACCGCCCGCTATGACGCAAGAATGGAAGCGGTGAATTTTTCACTCGGACACGATGACGGTATTACCGATAAAGATTTGGCTCGTGCCGATATTATTTTAGTCGGCGTATCGCGTGCAGGCAAAACCCCCACTTGTTTGTATTTAGCCTTACAATACGGCATTCGTGCCGCAAACTATCCATTAACACCCGATGATTTGGAAAGTTTAGACTTACCCAGAATGCTTAAACCGTATAAAAATAAATTATTCGGTTTAACCATTGATAGCAATAGGTTACAAAAAATTCGCCAAGAAAGAAGACCCGATTCTCATTACGCGTCTTTGAAAAATTGCGTTAAAGAAGTGGCGACTGCCGAAGAAATGTTTTTACGCCACAATATTCCGTTTTTAATTACCACAGATAAATCGGTAGAAGAATTGGCGGCGTGCATTTTAACGAAGTGTAAATTAAAACGGCGGTTTTAATTTAGTGAGCAGTGAGCAGTGAGTAGTGAGCAGTTTTTACATTTCAGGCTGCCTGAACAAAGTCTTTGGACGGGTTGATAACGGTTTTAACGGTGCAAAATCGTGTTAAAATATTGCAACATATCAACTCGTTAGCACCTGAAAAACAAAAACAATTCATCATGTTAGACTGGGAAGGAATGACACTATGACCTGCACAACAAGATTTTACACATATAACTGCAATTTTGTAGAAATGACCCCGATTGCCTGCTCTAACCTGTTGGATTTTCTCTATCCCAAGTTAGAAGAAATGGATTTTGAAACCGCCGTAGGCTTGGAAGTGGGCTATAACTGCAATACTTGGGGCTTGCGAGACTTACCCCAAAACCCCAAGCAATATATGCAAGCCTATCACTGGATTATAGAAGCCTGTGATGAAATCGACAGTTTAACCCCCTATAAAGACGCATTAAACAAGGCTTTAATGGCAGACCCAAGATTTCAACACAAACAGGCTGCCTGAAACAAACCCCACAAGCCTAACTCTTTGGAGACTGCGTAACATGTGGGGTATTTTATTTAGTCAAGCCTTGTCAGGCTTGACGGATATATTTAAGATAACGCTTCGATTGTGTTTTCAGGCTGCCTGAAAGAAAAATCGAAGCATTATCTAAAAATATCTGTTTTGCCTGATAAGGCAAAACTTAATCACTGCTCACTGCTAACTGCTCACTGTCAAAACCCCCTTTTCGCATACACTGCCAACAGCGACACGGCGGCGGGGGTGATGCCTGTCATACGAGACGCTTGCCCCACGCTTTCGGGTTTGTGGCGGTTAAGTCGCTGTTGCACTTCGGCAGATAAGCCTTTGATTGTGGTGTAGTCCAAATCAATCGGCAGTTTTAAGTCTTCCAAGTTTTGTAGGCGGGCGATTTCATCGTTTTGTTTTTCGATATAGCCTTGATATTTCGTTAAAATTTCTACTTGCAGGGCGGCATCTTGGGTTAATGGTTGTTCAGGCTGCATATTCGGCAGGCTCATCAATAAATCGTATGAAACCTGCGGTCGGCGTAGTAAATCTGCCAAAGAATATTCTCGCTCAATCGTCTGCCCTAAAACACGCATTTGCTCGCTTTCAGGCAGCCGCAAAGGCGTTACCCAAGTGCTTTTTAGGCGTTGCATTTCGGCTTCGACTGCGGTTTGTTTTTCGTTAAACAGTCGCCATTGTGACTCACCCACAAGCCCTAATTGATGACCGATTTCAGTTAAGCGAAAATCGGCGTTGTCTTCTCGCAACTGCAAACGGTATTCGGCTCGGCTGGTGAACATTCGATACGGCTCGGTAATACCTTTGGCGGTTAAATCATCAACCAAAACGCCCAAATAGGCTTGCGAACGCGTGGGCGAAAATAATTCCTTATCCATCGCACGCAGTGCGGCATTCGCCCCTGCTAACAAACCTTGTGCCGCCGCTTCTTCATAACCCGTTGTGCCGTTGATTTGCCCTGCAAAAAACAGGTTTTCTATGCTTTTGGTTTCTAATGTGGTTTTCAGGTTGCGTGGGTCGAAATAATCGTATTCAATCGCATAACCTGGTCGTAAAATGCGTGCGTTTTCAAGACCTTGCATAGAACGCACCAAAGATAATTGAATATCAAACGGCAAACTCGTTGAAATGCCGTTCGGATAATATTCGTTTGTGGTTAAACCTTCGGGTTCGAGAAATATCTGATGACTATCACGATGAGCAAAGCGATTGACTTTATCTTCAATAGACGGACAATAGCGTGGCCCTACGCCCTCAATCACGCCCATAAACATCGGACTGCGGTCAAAGCCCGAGCGGATAATGTCGTGCGTTTGGGCGTTTGTGTGGGTTATCCAGCAAGAAATTTGTTCAGGGTGCATATCAGCGGAAGCACGCACGGAAAACACAGGAGCAGGATTGTCGCCTGCTTGTTCTTGCAGTTTAGAAAAATCAATCGTGCGTCCGTCAATGCGGGGCGGCGTGCCTGTTTTCAGCCTGCCTTGCGGCAAGCCCAATTCTTTGAGACAACTGCCCAAAGCGTTGGCAGGAGCGTCCCCTGCCCTGCCGCCGCCGTAATTTTCCAAACCAATATGAATTTTGCCTGTTAAAAAAGTGCCTGCGGTTAAAACCACACAATCGCCGTGAAATGCCAAGCCCATAGCGGTTTTAACGCCAATCACACGGCTGCCTGAAACCAAAATATCATCAACAGGCTGTTGAAATAAATCCAAATTTTCTTGATTTTCCAATATCTTACGAATAGCGGCTTTATATAAAATACGGTCGGCTTGCACGCGTGTGGCACGCACCGCAGGCCCTTTGGACGCATTGAGCGTGCGAAACTGAATACCGCCCATATCGGCGGCTAACGCCATAGCACCGCCTAACGCATCAACTTCACGCACCAAATGCCCTTTGCCAATGCCGCCAATAGACGGATTGCACGACATTTGCCCCAAAGTTTCAATATTGTGCGTTAAAAGCAGGGTTTTCACGCCCATGCGTGCCGCCGCCAAAGCCGCTTCCGTCCCAGCATGCCCGCCGCCAACCACAATTACTTGATATTTTTCTGGATAAATCATTTTAAAATTTGTGATATTAAAAATAAACCGACTATTTTATTGCAAACAGTGAGCAGTGAGCAATGAGTAGTGAGCAGTTATTTTGTTTTGCCTGACGGCAAAACGGATATATTTAAGATAACGCTTCGATTTTGCTTTAAGGCTGCCTGAAAGATAATCAAAGCGTTATCTAAACAAATTCGTCCTGCCATAAGGCAGGACATAACACCTAATTGGGGTCTGCTCAATAACTATAAAAATAAAAAACGAGTGTCATTGCGAGACGACAGTTAGCCGTTGGCAACTTGTTGCCTATGAATATGTCGTTGCGAACCAATGAAATTGGTGTGGCAATCTCGTAGGAAAAATCGTGGCAATCCAAAGAAACAAAGTGTTACAACGCCTTGCGGCGTTGATAAAAAATCTGACGATTTTTTATTGGATTGCCACGATTTGACTTCGTCAAATCTCGCAATGACACTGGTTTTTGTTTCAGGCTGCCTGAAACAAAATATTTACGCTATTTCTTGCATTTGTTTTTGTGCCGCAGTATTTTTTTCTCGCAAAATAAGTTCTGTCATGGCAACCGCAATAATAGAGCCTAATAACCATAAACCTGCCATTTTAGAGTCGTGAAACAGCGTTTCTAAATAAAGCCCCAAAATCACCGCATAAATGCTCACACAAATGGTGCGATACTGTTTGGGGACAAATTCGATGATAAAATAGGCAATAAAAGTGGGAATGCCTGCAAAAATTAGGGCAACAAATCCGCTTAATAAAAACATTGCGAAAGAATCGCCAATATCCCGAATTTCAGAAATTAAACCACTTAAAATAACAATCACAATATCCCCAAAAAAGGACACCATAATCGCACCCAATACGGCTCGGAAAAATTTTAACCACAGTCTTAATGGTTGTTTTTCTTTTTTCATTATTCACCCTTTGCTTTCAGGCAGCCTGAAAGATAAAAATCAACTGCTCATTGCTCACTACTCACTGCTCACTGTCAAAACCCCGTCCGACATGGTCATCACTCTATCAAAGTGTTGCGTGGCTTGGTCATCGTGCGTTACCACAACCAACGCTGTGCCGAGTTCGTTTTTTAACTCCATCATCATAGCAAGCACATTTGCGGCGTTTTTGCGGTCTAAATTGCCTGTGGGTTCGTCCGCCAAAAGACAAGCGGGGCGAGTAACCAAGGCTCGTGCAATCGCCGCTCGTTGGCATTCGCCGCCTGATAATTCGCTGGGACGATGGGCGGCTCGGTTTTTTAAGCCTACTTTATCTAACATTTCAACTGCCGCCCGTTTTGCTTCTTCACGGCTTTTTTTGGCGATTAAAAGCGGCATCATCACATTTTCTTCGGCTGAAAATTCAGGCAGCAAATGGTGAAATTGATACACAAAACCCAAATATTTATTGCGTAATTCGCCTAATTCGCGTTGATTTAACAGCACCAAGCATTGCCCCATAAGCGTAATATCGCCTATCGTGGGTTTGTCTAATCCGCCTAACAGGTGCAGTAGCGTGGATTTGCCTGAACCCGAAGCCCCGACAATGCACACGCTCTCGCCCTTGTGAATCGTCAGGTTAATTTGTCGCAACACTTCCACATTTAAGCCGCCGTCTTGGTAGTTTTTCACCACATTTTCGCAAGAAATCACCACATTACTCATAACGCAAAGCCTCCGCAGGTTGTGTGCGTGCGGCATTCCACGCAGGATACAGCGTTGCTAAAAACGCCAAAACAAGCGAAATCACGGCAATCACTGCCACATCGGTTATTTGAATATCGGACGGAATATAATTCAAAAAATACACTTGCGAATTAACCAGCGAGCGT
>JAFWTP010000197.1 GCA_017518845.1 Neisseriaceae bacterium | reverse complement strand
TAACAGGTTCAATTTTGTTATTGCCCACTTGTTCAGCACGAGTTTGTGGTTGGCTAAAATCATTAGGGTCATCTGTTTTATTTTTTCCTTTTGAGAATAAATCTTTGATACCCATTATTCTTCTCCCTTAATCAAACGCACCGAATTTTTATCATTTGTTCCCAAATGATTAAATTCACCTACCTTGTAACCTTTATTACGCACACCCAAGACGCTTTTACCTAAACGCAAGCGAAACTCCTCTGCTGTTTCGTGGATAATCAAAATATCGTCTTCTGTGCGGAAATTTACAAACGCCTCTGTGCCGTCTGGATTAAGTTTATAAATCATCGGCAAATCTCGATTATCGGCATAACGCAGATAAGTAAATCGGCTGTCGTCCCAAATGGCGGTAGGAGCGATTTTCTTTTCACCAAAGCCGTAATAATTGTAATTTAACGGCGTTTTTGCACCGTCTAAACCGTATTTCAACTTCATTTGAAATGCTCGTGCTTGTTGTCTGTTGGCGGTGGCTTTGGCGGCGGCAATATCATCAGGATAAGTAAAACGCAAAAGGTAAGTCGGCGGCGAACACACTTTCTTACCTTTGTAGTAAGAACAACCTGCCAATCCCAAGTCAAAGACATAAGTCCTTTTATTGGTGATAACAGTGAGATTTGTGGCTAAACCTTTTTCGGCGGCAGGTTTGAAAATCAGGTTATTTCCTTTGGTTTCCATTGCCCAACCTTGTTTATTACCTGAAACAACAACACCTTGTTCAGCATTTTCGGTAGGGTGAAGTTGCACGGTTACGGTATAACCCACTTTGGCACGGATTTTAACGACATTGTCCATATCATATTCGACATACTGAATACGGCTGTCTTTATCCGTCCCCTCTGGGGTAACAGCGGCGTTCAGGCTTCCTGAAAACAGGCATAAAAAAACCGCCAACGGCGGTATGATGAGTTGTTTATTCATATTCATTTCCTTACGGCAATGCCTCTGGGTCAATGCGATAATTCGTAACCTGAAAACCCAAAGGATTGATTAAACGGTCTTGTTCTTTGGTCGGGCGGTTCTGGTAATCAAAAGTGATTGTGGCAATATAATTATCCGTTTTATTCACACTTGTTTCAGAACGACTACCGCTTTGTTGTGGTGTTGGCACACTTCCTGCTGTGGTTTTGGAAAAACGCACTTGTGCTGTATCACCTACAAAGGCAATATTGCGAATTTTAACGGCGACACGAAAATTTTTACCCAAAACTTTGTGGGGTGCATTGGGCGATTGATAAATACCACTAAACCGTGCCTGTTCCGTAGGATTAGACAATAACATTGTGGTATCGTAAGAAGTTTGTATGGTTTCCCACGAATAACCCTCACGATTACGAACATACAGGGATAACCAGTATTTATTTATTACCTCATCATTTGCCACACTTTTTTGTTTCAAAGTTGATACAACATCAGTTACACCAGTGTTGTTATCTACTCTCACCACAAACGGCTCAACAGATTTCAACGGTGTAAGCAACATAACCGCAATAGCCATTAGTGCAGCAACAACCAAAGCCCCTCCTGCGAAAAACAAATAAGTTTTATTTTGTTGTTTGGTTCGTTCAACCCAAGCCTTTTCAAACGCTGCCGCCTCTTGTACAAAGTTGCGTCCTGCGTCTTTGGGTTTAGCAGAACCATAATCAAACTTTTTAGGTACTGGTGGCGATTGCTTGTCTTTTTTATTCAATAATCCCATAATAAAAATCCTTATTTACCTGTTTGATTTTGTTGATAATATTCCACTGGATTAAGCGGAAATTCACTGCCTGACGGGTTAGGCGGATT
>JAFWTP010000196.1 GCA_017518845.1 Neisseriaceae bacterium | reverse complement strand
CACTTATATAAAAGGCGTATTGAAAATAGGGTTCAAATTAGGAAATCACAACACAGGATACCGAGAAGTTTTCACCCACAACACCAACACAAGCGGTGTGGCTCATATTGTGGCGGTGTTTGAATTTGGAAATGTCGCTCGATTGTTTATCAACGGCGAAGAAGTGGCACAGGGTAATATCACAGATGCTAAATTATCCACAAGAGATATAAGAAGATTAACCGTACTCACCGCCAACGGTGATCAGGATAGTTTTATACTCAACAGCACAGGTGTTGCGGTAGGTAAAATAGGCTGTATGGCTGCCTATTATGCTGCATTGAGTGATGAAGATGTATTAGAGCATTATCAGGCTTTATTCACAGAAACCTTGCCACGCTTAACGGGTTTTGTGAAAGAAATTTTTGTGGATAATCCTTGCCATTTATACCGTTTGAATGAAAGCGATATAGCGAAAGACGGTGTTGTGGATTATCTCACGCTTTCCAAACAATTAACTGTGAATAATGCACAGGCAGTGTTGGTTAATCAGCCCAGTGTGATTACAGGCGGTAATACGGCGTTGTTGAATGGCACTTATTTTACAGGCACTAATCCTTATTTTACCACTTCGCAAGACGGTTTTACATTTGAATGTGTGCTACGCATTGATACAGACGCAACAGCCGAACAAACGCTATACAGTCAATCTGTGGATAATATTGTGATTAAACGCTTAAAAACCAGCGGCAATATTCAAGTGTCGTATCCTTTGAGTGGCACAACAGAAACCGTGCAATTTAACCCCTTGCCACAAGGTGAATTACTGTTATTGAGCATTGTTATTGATAAGGTGAATAATAAGGCTTTGTTGTATCTGAATGGTGCTGTTATTGAAGAAAAAAACATTACAGTTGCCAAAATTAAACTCAATAATGCTGATAATAACGCCGTTAAAAATCTGATTATCGGACAAAATTTTATCGGCTGTTTAGGCGATGTTGCTTTATATCCCACTCCGTTATCAATAGATCGGATTAAAGCCCATTATGACGCAAGGGATATTGTTTGATAGGGAGTATATGCGATGAGTTTTTATGCACCAGGTTCGGTAATGGGTGAAACCGTAGATTTGGTTATTGAAAAAATGAAGTATTTCAAAGGTATTGCAGATACCTTTGAGAATAAAATGTCAGGTGTTTTGGGTGATATGGCTAATGTGAAAATGTCAGCCGTGCCAAGTCCAGACCCTATTACCGTTCCTGATTTGTCTTTTACGGATTTATCTGTGCCACAGAATAACTTGCAAACGCCTGATTTATCGGTGTTAGACGGCGTTCAATTTGATGATAATTTTCCTAACGCACCTAATGCCACAATGCCTGTAATGGGTGAGCATACACCGCCTAAAAAGCCGAATATCAATACCGATATTGAGTTGCCTAATTTAGAACGATACAAGGCGGATTTAGATAAAATCAAAGATACTTACTTCTCTTGGCAAGAGCCAAAATATCAATGCGAGTTATTTGATACGCTACACGGCAAGATTAAAGGTATTGTTTCAGGTAACGACACTGCAACAGGTTTGCCCATTCAAATAGAACAAGCCTTATTTGACCGAGCGAACGACAGAGAAAGCAGAGAAGTATTACGCCTAAAACAAGACGCAATCGACACTTGGGCGGCAAGGGGGTTTGAGTTACCCAGCGGAGTGTTGAATAAGCAATTAAACGCAATCAATGAACAAGCCAGCCTGAAATCAGCAGAGTTAAACCGTGATATTTTAGTGCAGTCCGCCCAATGGAAAATTGAAACCCTGCGATTTGCGATTGAAAGGGGTATTGCGTTAGAAGAACTGTGTTTCAATATTTGGAATAATGGCGTTAATCGCTTGTTTGAAAGTGTGCGGTTTGCCTTTACGGCAGAAATCGAAAAACAAAAAGCCATACTCACCATTATTGAAACACTGCTTAAAACTTCGCAAATTAAAGCAGATATTATAAAAACCCAGTTTGACGCATACAAAACAGAAGTATCGGCTTTTGCGGAAACAATATCAGCGGAAAAAGTGAAGTTTGACGCATATTCTGCCCAAATGAACGCTTATAACACACTGGTTAATGCTCACGCTACACGCTTAAAATCGAAAGCGGATATTGCCAGCACGGTTGCGAATGCTAAAATTAACAAATACAAAGCGGATATTGACGGCTATCGTGCAGAATTGCAAGTGGCGGTTAGTCAGGCTGAACTGAAAACCACTTATGCAAAATTACTGTCTGATACAACAATGAATTTTGAACGCTTGAAAATTGAAGAATACAAGGCAAAATTATCACAAGCGGCACACGAAGCACAATTAGCATTAGAAGCAATGAAAGCATTAGGCGGTTATGCGGCTCAATTAGCGGCAGGTGCAATGTCGGCACAACACATATCAGCATCTATGTCGGCTCACGGCTCGGCAAGTGATAGCACTTCGACAAGCACAAGCACCAGTACAAGCCACAATTACACCTACTAATTTAAGGCAGCCTAAACAATGAAAAAAGGCGGCGGTTTTGACACCGCCGTAACACTTCGCATTTTATAAAGGAGATAATAAATAGGATTAAATCGAAACCTAAAAGAAAACAAGTAGTGTGCGGCGGATTAGACAGGGAATTTTACAGAAGTTGGCTCGACTGAAAAGAAAATCAACCGCCGCACAAGACGCATTAAACCACAAAGAAGAAAATAAACAAAACCTTAATCAGAGTGATTTTTTCTAACTAATTTGATAAAAAAAGAGTATTATTGCTAAATAAACAGCAAATTCTATTGAAAGATATAGAAATACAGTGTATCACTGTGTGGCGTTATCCGACCCGCAAGCCCATTAAATACGATAAGAGTTGGTTTGCTGTTTATAAAATCCAAAAGGCAGCCTAAAAACACAGGCTGCCTGAAAAAAGGGAGAACAATCTCCTGCTTATGATATGCTCCGTCTTTGTCTATCTTCTCTACGGCGGTCAGGTTTATAGCACGCTATACCGTATTCAAACGGATAACGAAATCCACGCCGCACGGCAGGGTGTACATCATCGTCATCATCATAACGACTGCGATTATTACCACTACTACCACCACAACTGTTTAGCACAATGCCGTGATTAACTCTAATCAAGTACTTTTTTCCTATTTCTTCGGCAATTTTTAACGCCGTTTCTCTGTCAAACTGACCCATTTTCTAACTCCCAACTATCAGTGTTGAACGGTTTTTTTCTATCCCAATCGAGATAGTTTTTACCGTCCGTATCAAAAATAATCTCATACACTTCATCGGTTATAACTTCGCTCGGCTCAACAACACTTGCTTTCCAAAATGTTGTTAGCCCACGAATATTACGCTGCCAAGTGCGACAGACAGGGCATTGACCTTTGAATATAACAGGATAGCGTTCATCTAACGCTTTTTCCGCAAGGGTTTCTGCTAAACTGTCTTGGTTTTCTTTACGAAAACGCACTGCATACACACCTATTTTTTTAGCGAAATCCACAAAATTTAAGCAAAAATCTGTGCTTGTGTTATCGTTAATTACACAGTTTAACGACACATCAATATCGTATGCAAAAAACCTGTCGCATATTTCCGCAAGTTCATCATCACTCATCTGATAAGCACCGCCAAAAATCTTATTATTTTCTTTTTCATCATAGTGATGACGGCTGATATTGATATGATGAACACCGTTTTTGACCAACTCAAATTTATCAAGTAACCGTGTGCCGTTTGTTGTTAGCAAAATATTGCTGTATTTAGATTTCACCATTTCGCAAATCCGTAAAGTGTCATCAATGCACGGCGACAACATAGGCTCATTGCCTGTTATTGAAATCTGATAAAAGTCATCAGGCAGTTGCGATAAAGTTGTAGCAAGATTAAGCAACCACCTATCATCTGTTACAGCGTTTTCACGCACCGCTTTATGTTTATTAAAGCAAAATGCACATTTTGCGTTGCACGCACCCCTCATAACAACGCTAAAATTTGGGTCTTTGTTGTAAGTCTTTTTGTTTTCGCTATATGCCGTTTCCATTACTTATCTCCAAAAAAGGTAACCTGAAACCTTTTTTCAGGCTACCTGAAACATATTAACTATTGCGTAACTTCAATACTACCCATTTGGCAACTATCAATACCGCCGACACCTACGACTTGCACAGAACGCAATTCATCACCGATTAACTGGTATGATTGAATACCGTATTGACGAGCGACAAACTCTTCGCATAAGCAACCGTCCATTTCTTTGTAGCCGTCCATAAACACCACACAATCTGCTTGTGAGAGCAATTTCAGGCTTTCGCCCAAGAAATACACACGGCTATTTTTAGACAAGGAAAAATCGCCATTTTTAGCCAGTTCATCACGATTTAGCACGCTATTGATAATCTCCACTTCACCGAGATTATTTTTAATCACTTCAATCGCTTTTTGACGATTAGCCACAATTTCATCATTAGACAAACCACGCATAGGTTGCGAGATAAACACCTTTTTAGGTGTTTTAGGTTCAGAGTGTCCAAAACCGCATTGCTCAATCGTTTTAATAATAGAAGCAATATCCTGAATAGGTTTATCAGAAAAATCAGGAATATTTTTTTCTAACACCTTACGAAGTGCAATCAAACAAATAATTGCGTCTTTTTCGCTCATCAATCTTGTATCCATAACAAAACTCCTTATTCAAGAATTTCCCAATCGTCGGCGAATAAATCCTGCATAGACGGCACCCAAGACCAACGCCCTTTATGCACATCAGGATTATTAGACTGCAAACCAGTCGTATCAATATAAAGATACGGCGTATTTAACCAGTCTTGCACGCCACCAGACGGAATATGAGCGGCAACAAAAATACCCTTACCGTTCCAACCAGAACGCATAATTTTCTTTTCAGCCAACGCTTGACGCAAAGCCCAAGCGAAATCGTGTTGTTCCATAATAGAACTCCTTAATAAAAAGTTAAAAAACCAGTTCCGCAAAACAAAACTGCACCTTTGAAAAATAAGGAAAAAATCCTTACTCAAAAACCCTTTTACGGAAACAAAAATAAAGTAACTTATTGATATTTAAGATTATTTGATTAGACTATAAGGGCAGGCTTGACAAAGCCTGCCCTTGCGAAAAATTTTTTGCGAAAACAATGGAGCATTAAAAATGAAAAAATTATTTGCTGTATTGGTTTTATCTTTTTCGTTCAGTGGCGTGAT
>JAFWTP010000015.1 GCA_017518845.1 Neisseriaceae bacterium | reverse complement strand
TAGGGTGGGCATTCCTGCCCACCATTTGCCCGATAGGGCAAAATAGGCAATTTTTATTATAAATCAAATTGTTATCAAACCTGCGGTTTGACGGTGGGCAAGAATGCCCACCCTATAACGAACGCTTTTTTGTTTCAGATTAAGTTTTGCAAAGGTTTCAGCCTGAAATATTTTATTCTTCTTTTGGTTCTCGCAACATCAGTTGTTCTACAGCGACTTGGGCGGTGATTTTGTCGTTGATTAAGTCGAACAAAATACGCGTAATCGGCATATCAATGCCGTGTTTTTCTGCCATGCGATTGACTTCGGCGATGGTGTTGATGCCTTCGGCAACATGTCCTAATTCTTGCAAAATTTGCGGTAAGGGTTTGTTTTCGGCGAATTTTAAGCCCACTTGACGGTTGCGAGACAGGTCGCCTGTGGCGGTTAAAATTAAATCGCCCATACCAGCCAAGCCCATCATAGTCGTGGCGTTTGCACCCAAAGCCAAAGCCAGTCGCGTGATTTCTGCCAAACCGCGTGTCAGTAGGGCGGCACGAGCGTTTAAGCCGAATTTCAAACCGTCTGCCACACCTGCGGCAACCGCAATCACATTTTTCACCGCACCGCCCACTGCCACGCCGATGGGGTCATGATTGGCATAAATTCGCATAATTGTGCTATTTAATTGTGCGGAAATTTGGTCTGCCCACACTGTGTTATCAGACGCAATGCACACCGCACACGGCAAACCCTGTGCGACTTCTTTGGCAAATGATGGACCAGACAATAAGCCGACATAAGGATTTTCAGGCAGCGTTTCTTTGAGTACTTGGTGCGGCAACAAACCTGTATTTTTTTCAAAACCTTTGCAGGCGGCTAATACGGGCGTTTTGGGGGCATATTGTTGCAAATGCGTTGCTGCCACTTGCCGCAAAGCCGCAGTCGGTACAACCGCTAAAATTAAATCGGCGTTGTGTAATTGAGTGTAATCGGCGGTTACCATTAAGTTTTCAGGCAGCCTAAACCCTTTGAAAAATAAGATATTTTCTTTATGCTGATTGATTTCATCAGCCATTGCCTGATTTTCAGCAAACAAAGAAACGGTATGCGAACAACGATGAAAATGCAGTGCCAAAGCCGTTCCCCACGCACCTGCACCGATTACTGCAATGTTCATAATATGCCCTAATTTAAGTAAAAGGGCTATTTTAACAAAATTATGCGGTGAAACTTTATTTATATATTTTTCAGGCTGCCTGAAACAAAAAATGAAACCTGCCGTAGGGTGGGTTTTCAACCCACCATTGCCCTGACAGGGGCAACAAGCGATTTAATTTTCTAAAATATTTTTGTGTTATCAACGATTTATAGCGTTGCGGTGGGTTAGAAACCCACCCTACAACATAAATTTAAAAAGGTATTTGTCAAAACCCTTTGTGCTTATGTATAATAGCGATTGAATTTTTTTTTCAACACAGAAAGTTTGGACACAAATGGATAACATCGAACAACGCGTTAAAGACATCGTTGCCGAGCAATTAGGCGTAGATAAAGCCAATGTAAAAAACGAATCCGCTTTTGAAGCAGATTTAGGTGCAGATTCTTTGGATACTGTTGAATTAGTGATGGCATTAGAAGAAGCCTTCGGTTGCGAAATTCCTGACGAAGAAGCCGAAAAAATCACTACCGTGCAACAAGCCATTGATTATGTTACCGCAAACTTGAAATAATTTTCGGTTTGCATTTTTCGTGTCAATACACATAAAGCCTTTGAAGCAAACCTGTTGGGTCTTGGTTCAAAGGCTTTTTCAATAAGGAAAAATAAAGTTATATGAATACCGCAAGACGAGTTGTCGTTACAGGTTTAGGACAAGTTTCGCCCGTAGGCAATACGGTTGCCGAAGCGTGGGCAAATTTAACCGCTGGCATGAGCGGTATCGGCACAATTACGCGTTTTGACGCGTCCGCCTTGCCTTGCACAATTGCGGGCGAAGTGAAAAACTTCGATGTCGCCCAGTATATTCCCCCCAAAGAAGCACGCCGTATGGATGTGTTTATTCACTACGGCATTGCCGCCGCCTTGCAAGCCATAGCGGACGCGGGTTTAGACGATATACCAAATTTAGATAAAGAGCGAGTGGGCATCAATATCGGTGCGGGTATCGGCGGCTTGCCAGCGATTGAAGCCACTGCCAACACCGTTTTCACGCAGGGGGCAAGACGCATTAACCCATTTTTTATTCCGTCTGCCTTAATTAACTTAATCTGCGGTCATATCACCATTATGAAAGGCTATCGTGGTCCGTCATACGGCATGGTTTCCGCTTGCACCACAGGCACGCACAGCATAGGCGAAGCCGCTCGCAACATTGCCTACGGAGACGCAGACATTATGATTGCAGGCGGTGCAGAAGGAGCCATCTGCACGCTGGGAGTAGGTGGATTTGCGGCAATGAAAGCCTTATCCACACGCAATGATGACCCGAAAACCGCGTCTCGTCCGTGGGACAAAGACCGAGACGGCTTTGTGATGGGCGAAGGAGCAGGCGTTTTGGTGTTAGAAGAACTGGAACACGCCAAACGCCGTGGAGCCAAAATCTACGCCGAAGTCGCAGGCTACGGCATGAGTTCAGACGCACACCACATTACCGCCCCCAATGCCGAAGGTCCTGCATTAGCCATGAAAAAAGCCTTGCAAGACGCTAACTTAAATCCGTCTGATATTGATTATATCAACGCACACGGCACTTCCACGCCTTTGGGCGATGTCAATGAAACCGTGGCCATTAAAATGGCATTAGGCGAAGATGCTGCCAAAAACTTGGTAGTTAATTCCACAAAATCCATGACAGGCCACTTATTAGGCGGAGCAGGCGGCATTGAAGCGGTGTATTCGGTTTTGGCGTTAGCAAACCAAGTGTCGCCACCCACAATCAATATTTTCAACCAAGACATTGAACACGGCTGCGACTTGGACTACTGTGCCAACACTGCAAGAGATATGAAAATCAACGCCATATTGTCAAACTCATTCGGCTTTGGCGGCACAAACGGCTCATTAGCGATGAAACGGTTTGTAGATTGATTTTCAGGCAGCCTGAAAACATTTTTCCAACAAAAACGACTGTAAAAACGGTCGTTTTTTTGTGCAATTAGAAAAGTTTTTAGGCTGCCTGAAAACACTTTCTTATTGACAACTGTCTTTGCTTTGCGTATAATTTATCTTTATCTAATATAAATAAAACAAATCAACTTTTAATAAATGATAGCAATTAACTATATAAAAATATTTCAACACACAGGCGAAATTTTTCTTGCATAATAGCGAAAAACAACCGATATGTTGTTTCCGATTAACAAAGTAAATTGTCATTTTCTCAAAATAAGGGTTGAGCAAGACAATAAGCAAATTGAAAGGTAAAAAAATGTTTGCAAATAAAGAAGGTCAAAAAGTGCCGTCCTGTGTATGGCACACTCGTCAAGGCGATCAATGGGTTGATGTGTCTTCGGACGAAATTTTTAACAATCGCACTGTGGTTGTGTTTTCGCTGCCTGGTGCTTTTACGCCCACTTGTTCGTCTTCGCACTTGCCACGCTATAACGAACTGGCAAAAGTGTTCAAACAATACGGCGTTGATGAAATTGTGTGCGTTTCGGTGAATGATACATTCGTGATGAACGCATGGAAAGCACAGCAAGAAGCCGACAATATCACGATGATTCCTGACGGTAATGTGGAATTTACGCGTGGTATGGGTATGGCGGTGATGAAAGAAGACTTGGGCTTTGGCGAACGCTCTTGGCGTTATTCGATGTTGGTGAAAAACGGTGTCATCGAAAAAATGTTTATCGAGCCTGAAAAACCTGGTGATCCGTTTGAAGTGTCGGACGCGGATACGATGTTGCGTTATATCGCTCCTGACTATAAAGAACAACCGTCTATTGTGGTATTCACCAAACCTGGTTGCCCATTCTGTGCGAAAGCCAAAGCAATGCTGAATGAAAAAGGTTTGGCATTTGAAGAAATCGTTTTGGGTCGTGATGCAACTACGGTTGCAATTCGTGCGGCTACGGGTAAAACCACTGTGCCACAAGTGTTTATCGGCGGCGAATATGTCGGCGGTAGCGAAGATTTGGCAGCGTATTTGAATAAGTAATATAACTATTCAGGCTGCCTGAAAGATATAACAGGAAAGTAATGAATAAAACTTTTCAGGCTGCCTGAAAACGATTGACAACCAAAGCCTTACGGCTACAAATATTTAACCGATTGAATAGAAAGGAATTTCAAAATGAAAACCATTCACACAGATGTTGCCATTATCGGCGGCGGTACCGCAGGTATGAGTGCTTTTCGTGCCGCACGAGCCCATACCGACCGTGTGCTATTAATTGAAGACAATCACTTTGGTACAACCTGTGCCAGAGTGGGTTGCATGCCGTCTAAACTGTTGATTTCTGCGGCAAATGCTCGCCACAATGCACAGCACACCGACTTATTCGGCATTAAAGTGGAAGGCGAAGTGAAAACGGACGGTCAAGCCGTGATGCAACGCGTTAAAGCCGAACGAGACCGCTTTGTGGGCTTTGTGCTTTCCGATGTCAATGATTTTCCAGCAGAATGCAAATTATTAGGCAAAGCCACATTCAAAGACGAACACACACTGATTGTTAATAATAACAATGAGATAACCGAAGTTCATTTCGAGCGAGCCGTGATTGCCACAGGCTCTCGCCCTGCTATGGTTGGCGACTGGCTGAAATTAGGTGATAAACTGATTGTCAATGACGATGTATTTAACTGGGATACGCTCCCTGAAAGCGTTGCGGTGTTTGGCACAGGCGTGATTGGTTTGGAATTAGGGCAAGCCCTGCACCGCTTGGGCGTGAAAGTGTATCTTTTCGGACAAGGCGGCTTTATCGGCAGCATTACCGACCCTGTGGTATTGAAAAAAGCACAAGATATTTTTAATAGTGAATTAGAAATTTATTTCGATACCCAAAATACCATTTCCTTGAATAATCAAGGAAAAGTGGCAATCGAATTTGAATACAACGGCGAAAAACGCCAAATTGAAACCGATTATTTATTAGCGGCAATCGGCAGAACGCCCAACACCGACAATATCGGTTTAGAAAACTTAAATATTGAACGCAATGTGCGTGGCGTGCCAGTGGCTGACCCCCTGACCATGCAAACTTCATTGCCGCATATTTTTATCGCAGGCGATTCATCGGCACAAGTGCCACTGTTGCACGAAGCCGCCGATCAAGGCAAAATTGCAGGCAATAACGCAGGTGCGTTTCCTAATATAAACAAAGGCTTACGCAGAAGCGGCGTGAATGTGATTTTCAGTGAGCCACAAATTATGTCGGCAGGCAATCGCTGGGTGAATTTAAAAGACCGTGCAGATGAAATTGCCATTGGCGAAGTGTCATTTGACAATCAAGGGCGTTCGCGTGTGATGGGCGTTAATTCTGGACACATGCGGCTGTATGCCGAAAAAACCACAGGGCGTTTTTTGGGTGCAGAAATGGTCGGCCCCGCCGCCGAACACATTGCCCACTTATTGGCATGGGCTCATCAAGCAAATATGACGATTCAAGAAATGCTCAATATGCCGTTTTATCACCCCGTCATCGAAGAAGGTGTGCGAACGGCATTAAGAGATGTGGCAGCCAAATTGTCGGCATAAGAAATTATTTCAAAACATACTCCTTTTTTAAGACGGCTTTTATGCCGTCTTTTTTTCAGGCTGCCTGAAACCTTTGCAAAACTCAATCTAAAACAGCGTTCGTTATAGGGTGGGCTTTCCTGCCCACCCTATAACATTTGCATTTGTTATATGCCTAAAATAGATTTTGCAAAAGTTTCAGCCTGAAAAAAAACGGCAGTTTTGCAACTGCCGTTTTTCAGCCAACTATTTTTATTTCAAATATTGATCCACATTATCTTGGGTAACAATGTCGTAAGGCAGATTGATGGTAGTGCCGCCTTCTAATTCCGCGTCAATACCGTCAATCGGGCTTTTGCCCAAAGCCAAGTTTTCTGCCACTTTGTATGCCATTTTGCCGTGGCCAGTGAAATCACGCAGTAATGAACCGCCAAATTCGCCTGATTTAATCGCTTCTTGTGCTTCTTTCACCGCGTTGAAACCGAAAATCGGCGGAACAGGTTTGTTGGCTTCGCGTAATGCGTCTAACGCACCCAACGCCATATCGTCCGAACCGCTGATGATGATTTCCATTTGGTCAATCTTGCCAGATTTAATCCAGCCCTCAACCAAGGCTTTGCCCTCTTCACGGTTCCAGTTGGCAATACCCTCATCAATGCGTTGCACTTCAATGCCTGCACTGATGATTTTGTTCGGCACGGTTTTACGCAAGTTATCATTTGCCGAACCTTCTTTACCGCGAATCAAACCGAATTGAATTTTGCCATCGCCATTTTTATCCCAGTCGGCATGTTTTTTCCATTGATCAACAATCATTTTGCTTTGCAATGCAGGCACGGCTTCGGGAGAAGAACCCACCGAATACGCGTTAGCAAAACGGGTGTGAATGCTTTTCTTCAAAGGACGGCGTACCGCAACCACAGAAACGCCTTTTGATTGTGCATATTCCAACATTTCTGCTTGCATTTTTTCTTCTTCTTTACCTTGCACGGTAATCAGAACAATCGCTTTTGCCCCTGCGTCAATCAATTTTTTCATTTGCACAGGTTGCAAGTCGTAGTAATCGTCCATTTCCTTATCTTTACCGTCTTCACCTTTGACAATATGTTTGGTTTCTTCGGCAGTTTCAAACAACATTTTCACGCCTGCTTTTTCGGCTTCTTGACGAATCACATCTTCTACCGCGTCCATAGTGCGAATTTGACCGCGTTCGCAACAGTGAGCAAAACCCAACACCAAACCGTCAGTTGCCTTTTTAGCGGCATTGCCTTTGGCACCTGTTGCCTGTTTATCACCACAGCCAGATACTGCCAAGACTGCACCCATTGCGGCTATTAAGCCCAACACTCGCCATTTCTTCATCATTGCGTTCCTCACACAGTAAAAAAGAGAATTGTCAATGTGTTGCCATACAACACATCAACCCGATTATGCAATCACAATTCACATTGCACTGCGTCATATTACCACACTATTTATATAAAACAACAAAATAATTAAACCAAGAATATATTAGAATAAAATAAACTATGTTGAAAATATAAGCGATAATTTATTTTAACTTATTGATATATATATTTATTTAATGTTATTTAATGATAACAATATTTTGATTAGGTTATTTTGCATAAATGGCATTTCAGGCAGCCTGAACGCCATTTAGCCCCCACAAACAATCGCCTGCGGCTGAACTTTTTGTATATCCCAATGCAAAATCGCCCATTGTAACAAGGCGTTACAATTTTCATCGGGAATCGGTTGCGGTAAATTAAGATACGCCAATACTTGTTGCAATAATTGTTCTTTTTGCGATAAATCCAAGGCAGGGGCAAGGGTTTGTTTGGACCATTTCTGCCCCCAAGCGTTGGTCAGCAAAGGCAAATGGGCGTATTCAGGCAGGCTGAAATTAAATTGTTGATATAAATAAATTTGACGCGGTGTGGAAAGCAGCAAATCGCTACCACGCACAATGTGTGTAACGCCCTGATGACAATCATCAACCACTACTGCCAACTGATACGCCCATTCGCCGTCCGCACGCAACAGCACAAAATCGCCCACTTCTTGTTCTATATTTTGTTGCTGTATACCGAAAATTTTATCTTCAAAAACAATAACTTGATTATGTGTTTTGATTCGCCAAGCAGGTGTTTTTTGTGCGGGATTATTAGGCTGCCTGAAACGGCAATTTCCGTTATAAATAATGCCGTCTATGCCTTGCCGACCGTTTTCCTGCACAGTTTTGCGACTGCAATAGCACGGATACACCGCATTTTTCCGTTTGAGTTCCTCCAAAGCCGCACGATACAAAGCGTGCCGCTGGCTTTGATAAACAACTTCACCGTCCCAGTGCAAAGAAAATGCGTCCATCGTACGCAAAATATCGTCCGCCGCACCTGCCACTTCACGCGGTTTATCCAAGTCTTCCATACGCACCAACCACGCTCCACCGTTGGCTTTTGCGTCCAAAAAACTTGCCACTGCCGTTAAAAGCGAACCAATATGTAAATGCCCAGTGGGAGACGGGGCAAATCGACCAATATATTGCATTGTTTTCAGGCTACCTGAAATATTTATAAACCGTCAAAACAAATTTTAACGCCTAATGTTGTGGCTAACTTTAATAAACGATGATTGATTTCAATCGAAATACCTTCTTCACCCAAATCAGAAATAACAAAACATATTTCCATATAACATTTATCTTTATTTTGCGAATAAAAATTAGCAAACTTTTCAACAAAAGGTTCTAATTTTTCACATAAAATATCAGATACTTCTTCGATAAATGGTGTTGTTATTATTTCTGTATTGTAGTCGAATATAACAGTATTTTTTCTTGTATTTTTTATATCAATTTTACCAAGCAAAGACATTATTTCACTCGATTGTTTTACAAGACATTTATCGTATATTTCGATACCAAACTCACCATATATTTTAGTCATCTTTATCATTATTCTAAATACAAATCAAAATCCAAATAAGCACCAATTTCATTTAAAAATGAAATCATTTCTCTACTAATATTTAACGAATAAGAATCTCCTTTACTTTCTGTTATTACAACAATACAAATATAAACTTCCAAGTCAAATTGCTTAATTCTGTTCTTAATTTTTTTAAAATTTTCTTTTATTTTTTCATAAAAATCTTTTAATATATCATCACTATCTAAATAATGACTTTTTTTTTCATTTGTTGTATAAGTCCAATAACAATACGGTATTATCTTATTAGTTAAACTATTAATATCACCGATATTATTCTTTTTAATTTCACCGTGATAAATCAAATCAGAAAAATCAAAATTGACTTTTTCTGAACGCAACTGAAAATCTAAATACATTGTTGTCATTATAAGTTTCCTTTTTAATCAACTTTTGTCAATATTATTTTTTATTATACCAATAAAAAACGGCAGAAACATTTTCCGCCGTTGTATTAAACATATTTCAGGCAGCCTGAAAGTTAATCCACATCAATGCGAATGCCTGATTGATTTTGTTTTTGGCTTTTCACAATTTGCATACCTGCGGCAACCAGACCGCCGACATCGGCGATATTTGCGGGCATAATCAAAGTGTTGCCTGTTTTGGCAAGTTTGCCAAACGCTTCCACATATTGTTCTGCCACTTTCAAATTCACCGCTTCCATGCCGCCTGGTTGTTTAATGGATTCTGCCACCATACGCACGGCGTCCGCTGTGGCTTGTGCCACCAAACGCAAGGCTTCGGCCTCACCTTCGGCACGATTGATTTGAGCGGTTTTTTCACCTGTGGATTGATTGATTAACGCCTGTGCTTCACCTTGTGATTTTTGAATGGCGGCTTCACGCTCACCGCTTGCCAAGTTGATTTGCTCTTGTTTCACACCTTCGGATTTAGCAATCACCGCTCGTTTTTCGCGTTCGGCAGTGATTTGGGCTTGCATGGCGTGCAAAATCGCTTGTGGCGGCACTAAATCCTTGATTTCATAACGCAAAACTTTCACGCCCCACGACACAGCCGCTTCGTCCAAAGCCGACACCACTGCACGGTTAATATCGTCTCGCTCTTCAAAAGTTTTGTCCAACTCCATTCTGCCAATGACCGAACGCAGCGTGGTTTGAGCCAACTGCGTAATCGCCAACACATAATTGCTTGAACCATAAGACGCTAATTTTGGGTCAGTTACTTGAAAATAAATAATGCCATCAACCGTTAATTGCGTATTATCACGCGTGATACACACTTGGCTGGGAACATCTAATGGAATTTCTTTCAAAGTATGACGATACGCCACCTTATCCATAATCGGCACCAGCCAACGCAAACCAGGGGTCAGCGTGCGGTAATACCGCCCCCACCGCTCCACAATATACGCTTCTTGTTGCGGCACAACCTTAAAGGTTTGAAAGCCAATCACCACCACAACGGCGAGAAAAATCAAAGGAATAATTGCTCCTGACATTGTTCCAACTCCTTAAAAAATAAATGGGGTTAAAAATGAATTGCTTATTCAAAAAAGCGGTTTATTTTATCAGAATTGACATAGCCGTTGGCAATTTATTGCCGCTGGGATTATCATTACGAGCCGTGCCACACGCACGGCGTGGCAATCCCCTGACTACGGAGAACGACAATGCAAAAATAATTTCAGGCTACCTGAAATGTAGTGAGCCGTAGGGTGGGTCTTCGACCCACCGCAAAAAAATCATACGATGACAAATTATTTTTCAGGTTGCCTGAAATTGTTTTGTTTTATGCAAATCTGCGATTTGCTTGGTGGG
>JAFWTP010000195.1 GCA_017518845.1 Neisseriaceae bacterium | reverse complement strand
CGCAAGATTCGCATATATTGCTGATAAGCGGGAAAGGCGCACCGCAGTCGGGACAGTTTGTAATTCCGTGACGCTCTTGTTCCACTCTTAGGTTTTCGCTGCGAATTATGTCGGCTTCTTTGCCTGATATGTTAAATGCTATATTGGTGCTGCCTTCTATATGTTCGAGTGGTTTGCCACAATACATACATTCGTCGCTGATAAGGGGAATCTGTGCACCGCAGAAAGGACAATCGCGGAGGTCTACTTTGGTGTATGATTTTAAACGCAAATTGAGTTGATCGTCTAAATATTGGTTGATTTCTTCGCTGCTGATACCGTTTCTAATTGCTTTGTTTACAATTGTTTGACGTTCTAAGTCGGTTAACACACGGTCGCTGAGGGCAAGGGCACTAAGTTTATGAAGTTCAGGCCATATCTGCATTTTGCCACAAAACGGACATTGTTCTAATTCCTCAGGAATTTTTTCTCTACATTTAACGCATCTTGTTAAATCAACATTTCTATATAATGAAATATTACTCTTCAACTTATTGTTGAGATGAGTTTGGATATAATTCAGTTTTACACCTAAATTTACAGCCTCATTAACTATTTCCACCCTTTCTTTATAAGTCATCAATCTACGACTAAAAATAGAACTTATTTTGTTGCTAATTTGTTTGGGTAATTTATAATGAGTGTTTTTTGCTTTGTTTATTTGTCGTGATTCAAAAAAGTCATTGCCAACCCCGCAGTTATACTCCAAATGTGCAAAAGTAATGAAAATTCCCAATACGAATATTAGAAAGAATAATACCGGTAACCCTGTCCAATAGCCGAAAACAATTCCTAAAAATGTGAAACTTGCAAAAATAATAGCACCATTGCGCTCAATTGTATCAAAATCGGAATCACTATGAATGGGTTTCTCTTTTTTTTGTTCTTTGGGTTTCTCTATTATTTGTTTTTTGGGTTTCTCTATTATTTGTTTTTTGGGTTTCTCTATTATTTGTTTTTGGGTTTTAGAGTTATTTTCGAGCCAAATCTTCACCATATCTTTTTTTGCCTTTCGGTGAGGAATGTAACTGATAATCTGCAACAACTGCCAACGTGTAGCCACATCTATTGTGCCTTTTTCGGTTTTGCAGGTGGTATATGCCGACGGCTGACGCAAACCGGCTGCTGATAGTTGATGTTTTAGCCCTTCCCAATAATTTTGTCCGTTGTCAAAAAAAATGCACATCACATCCTCAATCACATATTTGCGATTTTTATCCTTTGTGTCTTCTATTACACGTATGGTCTTGAAATCAAAGGGATATCGGGTGAAATCGTTGCTCATATTTTTGTAGATGAGGATGTTACAAATCTCGATTAAGCACTTGGCATATATCGTGGGTTTCGGTTTTGGGTTGCCATTGGCTCATTAATTCGCACACTAAAACGCCTTGGTTGTTGGTTAAGGTATGCAGATATTGACCGTTGCCTAAATCCGACATTTTGCACGTGAGAGTATCGTTGAGATATGTTTCGTGGAGCCAATGAACAGTGAGCGACGTTATGCTTTGTGTGTCAAGTATTTCTGGTGGCATTGTCAGCAAGGCTATGCTTAAATAACTGCGATTGGTAACGTGATGGTTGAAATCGAGGTCGAGCAATGTGGGGTGATGCTCTATTTGCATATCTGCCGTTTGCGCCTTTGGAAACCGGATTTTTTTGTGGCTTTCGGTCATTAATTGCGGCACAACGGTGAGTTTTTCGGCAAGAAAATCTGT
>JAFWTP010000194.1 GCA_017518845.1 Neisseriaceae bacterium | reverse complement strand
TCCTGGATATCATGAAAACGAGGAAAGATGAATTCCTCAAAGGTACAAAAGTCTTTATCAATAGTATTCCGGGGCAGCATCTGAAGGGCGCCAAGTAATCAAATACTTTGTTTTTTAATTCATCATCAATGCCGTAAAACGCTTCGGCAATGCTGCCGCAAATGGCTCCTGTGGTGTCGGTATCGCCGCCAAATGAAACCACTGTGCGAATGGCGTCTTCAAAATTTTCGCTGATTAAAAAGCCGATAATTGCATCAGGCACGGAGACTTCGCAGGCAACAGGGTTGTGTTTGCCTAATCTATATTTTGTGCGAATTTCTTCGGCTGTGGCAGAAAGATTGTAGCCAAATTGTTGTTCTATATGGTTTTTTATTTGCGATTTATCTGCTTTTTGCCGTGCCATAAAAATGGCTGTGGCAGTTGCCCACGCTCCTTTTATGCCTTCAAAATGATTGTGGCTAATATCGGCAGAAAGTTGAGCCAAACGCAAAACTTCGTCCAAAGACCCCGCAATCCAGCCGACAGCAGACACACGCATAGCCGAGCCATTGCCAAAACTGTTATACGGTTGTGGGTTGTCGCTTACCAAAAAATGACGAAACTTGCCGCCATAACCTGCATTAGGATAGGCACGCCCCCATTTTAAAACCGCTTGCAACAAACACTGGCGAATGGTGTTGTCGTCAAGAGATAAATCCACATTCATCAAACCGTCTGCAATCGCACAGGTCATCACGCTGTCATCGGTATAGCGACAAGCCTTTGAAAACAAATTAAAATCCTTGATTTGTGGTTGCGGTCGCATAAACTCAAAGGGCGAGCCGATAATATCGCCCAAAATCGCACCGAACATAATGTATTTACTCCTATTTAGAATTTTGGCTTCGCCCAAACTTCGGCTTGATTGCTTCGCAATCTTTTTATTTACTTCGTAAATAAAAAATTTATGCTTCGCATAAATAAACCTTGTTTTAGCTTCACTTCGTTCGCAGAAACTGCGGTTTGATTGCTTCGCAATCCACTTTAACAAACTGCGTTTGTTAAAGGTTGATACTTCGTATCAACTAAACCTTGTTTTCAGGCTGCCTGAAATAGTAATATTGTTTTATACTACACATTTTAAGCCATTATTGTGTATTGCGATGAAAAAATTGAAATCTTTGCGGCATTTTTTGAAATTATCGGTATCGGTGTTAGAACGCTTGGACGCTTGGTTGCCGCCTAAATTGGACGAGCCAAATTGGCATGCTTTGGCGTTTCGTTGGCAGAAAATTGGGCAGAAAGGTGTGCTGCACGCTTTGCCTAATCCACATTCTTTTCCGCTCAAAACTTTGGCTGCTGTGGATTTGCAACGGCAAAAATTGGTTCGCAATACCGAACAATTTTTGGCAGGCAGAAGTGCTAATAATGTGCTGTTATCGGGTGCAAGGGGAACAGGAAAATCTTCTTTAATCAAAGCCTTATTACATGAATATGCCGAACAAGGTTTGCGTTTGATTGAAGTCGATAAGGACGATTTACTCACCCTGCCTTATTTATTGTCGCTTTTGTCAGAACGAGATGAAAAATTTATTGTTTTTTGCGATGATTTGTCGTTTGAAGCACATGATGACGGCTATAAAGCACTTAAAACTGTGTTAGACGGCGGTTTGTCTATGCGTTGCAAAAATGTGTTGGTCTATGCCACTTCAAATCGCCGCCATTTAATGCCCGAATTTATGGCAGACAACACCGCACACACGGGGGATAAAGGCGAAGTTCACCCCCAAGAAACAGTGGAAGAAAAAATTTCCTTGTCCGACCGCTTTGGCTTGTGGTTGAGTTTCTATCCCTTTGACCAAGAAGCCTATTTGTTGGCTGTTAAAAACTGGTTAGCCGCTGAAAACTTGCCGTTTGACGAAACGGCACAAAAAGCCGCATTAGACTGGTCGCTCACACGTGGCAACCGCAGCGGCAGAACCGCACGGCAATTTGTTGATGATTGGGCAGGACGCTTGCCAGAAGAAAGGGTTTTGGATTAGTTTTCAGGCTGCCTGAAAGATTAACATTATGCTCACACGATTAGGATTTTTATTTTTATATCTTATTCACTTTTTACCCATTAAAGCAATATGGGTAATTGCCGAAGTGTTTGCTTTTATTGCTTATTATTTAGCACGCCGCCGCCGCCGTATTGGGGCAATTAACTTGGCAAAATGTTTTCCTGAAAAAACAGAAATGGAAAGAAAGCATATATTAAAACGCCATTTTTTTCATATGATGGCGATGATTTTAGAATTAAGTGTTGGCTGGTATGGCTCGGATAAACGATTATATAAATTGACCGAATATAAAAATAAACACTATTATGATGATGCAGTAAAAACGGGTAGAAAAATCATTATTTTATATCCGCATTTTTGTGCGTTAGAAACGGTGATGGCAAAATGCAATCAAGATATTCCACTGATTAGCATTTATTCACAACAAAAAAATAAAATAATGGACGCAAGAGTTTTTAAAGGCAGACACCGTTATAATAATATATTTTTATTAAAACGCACCGACAGTTTATTAACCATTATTCGTGCCATTAAGAAAAAAGATATGGCGTTTTTATATTTGCCCGACCAAGATTTAGGCGAAAAAGATTCGGTTTTTGTGCCTTTTTTTGGTATTCCTACCGCCACGGTTGATGGTTTATCTCGCATTGCCAAATTAACCAATGCGATTGTGGTGCCAGCGGTTGCGGAACGCTTGAAAAATGGGCGATTTAGAATGACATTTTATCCGCCATTTGAGCCTTTTCCAACTGATGATACGGTTGCGGATACCGCACAAATGAATGCCTTTATTGAAGAGCGAATCCGTGAAATGCCTGAACAATA
>JAFWTP010000193.1 GCA_017518845.1 Neisseriaceae bacterium | reverse complement strand
CCACTATTAAATAGAGAAGAAAGTTTCAGGCTGCCTGAAAAATTAAAAACACTTGCCCCCAAATGGCTTAAAGCAGAACTTATGGTTAAATCATTTTCAACAGACGGTTTTGGCATGGCAGGCAGTGGTATGTTTATTATCAATCCGCCGTATATTTTAAATGAACAATTAAAAAACACCCTTACCGATTTATGTTCCTTATTAAAACAAGACAATGGTGCAAATTATTCTATTGAATATCAAAACAATTAAACTTTCAGGCAGCCTGAAACCTTTGCAAAACTCAATCTGAAACAAAAAAAGCGTCCGTTATAGGGTGGGCTTTCCAGCCCACCACAATGCCGCAGGCATTGATTATTTATTGATATTAAAGCAAATTCCGCCCTATCGGGCGGCTGGTGGGCAAGAATGCACACCCTATAAAATTTGCATTTCTTATATAGAGAAATAGGTTTTGCAAAGGTTTCAGGTAGCCTGAAAAATAAAAATACGGCAGAACTGCCGTATTTTTATAATATAATCAATGAGTTATTGCAATGGTGTCATACCCATAGTCTGCATTAAAAAGTTGGTAAATGCAGGATTATCGGGTTTGTTTTGCATGCTTGGCCACGAGTTTTGCCATACTTCCAAGGCGGTTTGGATTAACTGTTTGGACTGGGCTGACGAAATTTGCCCCGATTGACTGCCCACCGCACCACGCAGATAGACATCATACACATTGTCGTCAATCACATTGCTGCCTACCAACGCCAAGCGGAATTGATTGAGTTCTTGTGCGGCTTGCACTTTGGTGATATTGCCCTGCCCCACTTCACGGCTTAAACGCACGGCTTCGTTGCGAATGTCCTGCACATCTGCCCAGTGGTTTGGAGCCAAACGGAATACCTGCGGCTGTGGTTCGGGTTCAATCGGTGCGGGTGCAGACTGCACGGGTTGCGGTTTTTTAATGGTCGGTGCAGACGGCAAGGTAATGGTGGTGCCGCACGCCGACAGCAACAGCGATACACCCAACAGTGCAAATAATTTTTTGGCGTTCATTGTCTTTCCCCATCAATGAAAATTAACAATAAGGCGGTATTCTATCAAATATTGATGATACTCGTGCGTGTTTGTTTGATGACTGAAATATAGTCGGTTCACAGCAAAAGCAGTCAAGGCGGTGAGCCGCAGACAGTATATACTAATACGGCAAGGCTTTCCCAACGCTGAATGGTTTTGCTGTGAATCGACTATACCTTTCAGGCAGCCTGAATACACACAAAAGGCAACCTGAAACATATGTTCAGGCTGCCTTTTTCGATACAAACGCTTACGCTTTTAACGCACTCAATACGGCGTTTTTCACGGCTTCTACGCTTTGCGTGCCGTCAATTTTAATGTATTTGGGTTTGCCGCCATTTTCTTGCGACAGTTTGCCGTAAAAATCAATCAGCACTTCGGTTTGTTGGTGATACACCGCCAAGCGTTTTTTGACGGTTTCTTCTTTATCGTCTTCGCGTTGAATTAAAGGCTCGCCCGAAATATCGTCTTTGCCTTCCACTTTGGGCGGATTGTAGCGAATGTGGTAAGTTCTGCCAGACGCAACATGAATGCGTCTGCCTGACATGCGTTCGACAATATTTTCATCAGGCACGGAAATTTCCACCACCGCGTCTAATTCGACACCTGCGTTTTTCAATGCTTGGGCTTGCGGCAGGGTACGCGGAAAACCGTCAAACAAAAAGCCTTTCGCACAGTCGGGCTGACGAATGCGATCGCGAACCAAAGAGATGATAATATCATCACGCACCAAGCCACCTGCTTCCATAATTTTTTTGGCTTCCAAACCTAATGGAATTTGGGCTTCAATCGCCGCACGCAACATATCGCCTGTGGAAATTTGGGGAATACCGAAGGCTTCGATAATAAATTGAGCCTGCGTGCCTTTGCCAGCACCAGGAGCACCTAATAATAAGATTTTCATAACAGACTTCTTTCGCTCTTGTGGTAGAACTTGTGTATTGTATCATTTTGCGACATTGCCATAAATACTTTGCCGCAAAAAAATCAGGCAGCCTGAACTTTTTGTGTCATAAACTGCCTGTTGTGCTTTTCATTACTGCTCTTCCAAACCGTGTTGGCGAAACAGTTGCTGCACTTTTTCACGCACCAACTCGTCTTTGCGTTGGGCTTCTAAACGGTCTTTGATTTCTTCAAACGGTGGCACTTTAATTGTTCCTTTGCGTGTGTCGGTCAGTTTGAATAAATACAACAAGCCTTGAAATTCCACCGCTTTATCGGTGATTTTGCCTTTTTCCATATTGTCAATCGCACTCGCAAATTCGGGGGGCAAGATTTGCGGATTGATAAAATCAGGCGGAGACGCAGGTTGTTCAGGCATAGACGCAATTAAATCGCCAAAACTCATGCCTTTACGCAATTTGTCTTGGGCGGCTGTTACTTCTTCTGCCGTTTTGAACGCCGCCATTTGTATTTTCACTTCACGGCCTAGGCGTGCATAAATCTCTCGCAAATCTTCATCAGGCACACGCATATTTTTTTTCAAATATTCAAAATATTGACCTGCGTAAAAATGGGCTTCAAAGTTTTGATGTGCTAATTGCACTTCGGGCTGTTTATCCACGCCCGCTTGCAAGGCAGCATTTTTCAGTACTTCTGCGCGTTGCAATTCCTGCGTGATTTGCTTGCGAATTTCGGGCAGTTGTTCGGGGTCTGCTTTGCCGCCTGTGGCTTCATACTGTTCAATCACCAAATTGACGCGTGCATCATCAATTTTGGGTGCGTCTGCTGCATAAACGGCAAGTGCCGTAGCACTTGCCAAAACAAACAATAAGGGTTTGATGTTCATATTTTTAACTCAACACTATTTAATACTGGCTTTTTTGAGCAAATCTGCCACCGCTTGATCCACCCGTTGTCCTTCTAATTGAGCGGTTAATGCGTCTTTCATTTGCTCAAATGTCGGTACTTTGGCGGCTCGTTTGTCTTGCACGGAGAAAATTGCCCAAATATTGTTACTTCCTTGAATGGGTTGGGTGGTGTAATCGCCTTTTTTCAAGTCTTTAATTGCCGCGTGCAAGGGGGGAGCACCCACTTCCATATCTTTCAAATTGATATAGCCTTGGTGCATACCGCCGTTTTTCTTGCCGACTTCATCAATCGTGTGTTGTTTGGCAACATCGGCAAATTTTTTGCCTTTTTTCAACTCTTCCAATACTTTTTGTGCGTCTGCTTCGCTACGGGTTACAATTTCAGCCAGTTGTACTTCTTGCGAACCTTTATAGAAGTCGTTGATTTGATTGTACTCTTTACGCACATCTTGTTCGGTTACGGGGTTTTTCTTCAAGACATCTTTTGCAAATGCTTGTTCCAACACATTTTCTTTGAAATCTTCAAAGTCTTGTTTGAAATTTTTTTCTTTGGAAACGCCGCGTTTATCCGCATCGGCTTTGGTTTGTTCGATAAAGTTTTTGTATTCTTTATCTTCATCTAATTTGCGTTTTTTCGCCTCTTGCACAATCACAGTATGCACAATCGCACTTTGTTTTAAGCGTTCGCGTAATTCGGGGCTGTCTTTAATTTGCCCGTTGCTTTGTTTGGTTAAATCTGCCACTTGGCGGTCAATGACGGCACTATCAATTTTGGTGCCATTGACCGTTACCACAGTTTTGGCAGAAACGCCAACCATACTTGCCATTAGAGCGATTGCTAATAAAGTTTTTTTCATACGATATTCCTTCGTTTAGTTTTTCAAACAGTTATTGCGAATGTCAATAACCAACTTAATGTGGTGTTTTCCCGTTATTTTTAAAGGGTGCATAATGCGGTGATTTATGCCTTTTGTCAATAAGAAATTGTAAAAATAATGAGTTAAAGGTTTTTCAGGCAGCCTTTTGTTCTTGATTTTCGGCTAATTTTTTTTGTTTTTCCATATCGTTCAACACCCCCTGCATATACACCGCTTGGGCGATAAAGAATAAACCCATTAAACCCATCACACCGAATACTTTATAAGTAACCCAAGTATCGGTAGAAAAATTCCATGCCACCCATAAATTAGACGCACCCAACAGGGCAAAAAACACTGTCCAAACCCACATCATTTCATTCCAAATGTGGTCAGGCAGTTGAATTTCTTTGCCCATAATGGCACGCAAAATGTTTTTGTTGGTGAGCCTGCCAAACAGCATGGCTAACGACACCAACCAAAATAAGGCAGTGGGTTTAAATTTAATAAACCAGTCGTTTTGCAAAACAATGGTGAGTCCGCCAAACACAATAATTAAAGCCAAACTCACCGCTTGCATAATGTCCAACTTGCCTTTCATTAAAAAGGTAATGGACGCTTGAATAATGCCTGCAACCACCGCCAACACGGTAGCAATAAAAATATCATGCGTTAAAATATACGCACCAAAAAACAGCAACAAGGCGAGAATATTTAATAACAATTTCATGATATTGTTCCTTTACTACACTGTTGGCGGTTATATCAGCCTATTCTTAAAGCGGACTTACAGGCATACCAAACATGGCACGGGCAGTATTCAACATTTGGCAAGAGAAGCCCCATTCGTTGTCATACCACGCCAACACTTTCACCAAGTTGCCGTTGGAGACTTTGGTTAAGGTTGCGTCAAAAATGCTCGCTGTGGCACAGTGGTTAAAGTCGCCTGACACCAAAGGCAGTTTGTTATAGCCCAAAACGCCTTTTAACGCACCGTTTGACGCGTCCAACATAATTTGATTGACTTCATCAACCGTTGTGTCGCGTGCGGCTTCAAAAGTTAAATCCACCATAGACACATGGATGGTTGGAACCCTAACAGCAAAGCCGTCTAATTTGCCTTTGAGTTCAGGCAGCACCAAGCCCACGGCTTTGGCAGCACCTGTTTTGGTTGGCACTAAATTTTGCACCGCACTTCTGGCACGGCGTAAGTCTTTATGACGCACATCGGTTAAAACTTGGTCATTTGTGAAAGAATGAACGGTAGTCATCAAACCTTTCACAATGCCCACGCTTTCATGCAAAGGCAGTGCCACAGGGGCTAAACAGTTGGTGGTACAAGACGCATTCGACACCACCGTCATTTCAGGCGTTAAAACGCTGTGATTGACACCATACACCACAGTGGCATCAACATCTTCGCCGCCAGGTGCAGAAATCAGCACTTTTTTCGCACCGCCCGCTAAATGCACAGACGCTTTTTCTTTGGAAGTAAAAGCCCCTGTGCATTCCATCACCAAATCCACGCCCAAGTCTTTCCAAGGCAATTCAGCAGGATTGCGGGTGCAGAAAAACGGAATTTTGTCGCCGTTGATGATTAAATGTTGTGCATCATGTTCCACAGACGCATTAAAACGCCCATGCACGCTGTCGTATTGTGTCAAATGGGCGTTGGTTTCAAGGCTGCCTGACGCATTGACAGCCACAATTTCAAACTGGTCTCGCAAATTGTATTCATAAATAGCACGGACAACTTGTCGTCCGATACGGCCATAACCGTTAATGGCGATTTTAATCATAGTTAAATCCTGAAATATCAGTGGGTTATTCAAAATGTTCCGCGTTTCAGGCAGCCTGAAACGGCGTTATTTTACAATATTTTGCTACCAAAGGTGTATTTATGCAGATTAAACGGGGAAGATTTAGGATAATCGGTTAGAATATACGCTTTCAGGCTGCCTGAACGATTTAAATATAAAGGGAACTTCTAAAAATTTAAGTAACGCCGTAGGGTGGGCTTCCCAGCCCACCATTGCCCCGCAGGGGCAAAAATGTTTATATTTTTATCGTAATTGCCACTTATTTTCAGGCAGCCTGAAAATAAAATAAAGGAATAAAAACAATGATTTATGGTATAGGCACAGACACAGTACAAATCAGCCGTATGGCAAAAAAATGGGGGCGTTCAGGTGATGATTTTGCTCGTGCGATTTTATCTATCCAAGAATGGGACGACTATTTAAATTGCAAAGACACGCAAAAAGCGGCGTTTTTAGCCAAACGCTTTGCCGCCAAAGAAGCACTTGCCAAAGCCTTGCGAACAGGTTTCAGGCAGCCTGTTTTTTTGAATAATATCAGCATATTACATAACGAACACAACGCCCCTTATTTTGCATTAAGCCATGACTTACAACAGTGGCTCAATGAAAAAAATATCAAAAACTTACATTTATCAATTAGCGATGAAAAAGAATACGCCATCGCATTTGTGGTAGCAGAACAATGAAAGAAAAACAACAAATTCAAGTGGTTACGGCGATTATTTTTAATAAAAACAACGAGATATTGTTAGCCAGCCGCCCAAAAAGCAAAAGTTTTGCCGACTTCTGGGAATTTCCAGGCGGTAAAGTGGAAACAGGCGAAACACCTTTTGCCGCCTTGCAACGCGAATTAGATGAAGAAACAGGTTTGCATATTAAAAAAGCACAATACTGGCAAACGCTTACAGTTGAACGAGAAAACGCCATTATTCAAGTGAATTTTTGGCGTGTTGCTTATGGTGAATGGCAGGGCGAATTGCAAGCACGCGAAAATCAACAATTTGCATGGCAAAACCCCAAAAACATCACCGTTACCCCTATTCTGCCAAGCAATCAGCCGATTTTGGAAGCGTTAGGAGCAAAACAAACAACAAAGCAATACATTTATAGTCAAACAACTTCAAAATACAAAAAATAAAAATAACGCACTGTATATAAATATTCTGCAATTTAAATTTAATCCTGTGTGTCATTACGAGCCTTGACGAAAGTCAAGGCGTGGTAATCCAGTGAAAAATCGCAGAT
>JAFWTP010000014.1 GCA_017518845.1 Neisseriaceae bacterium | reverse complement strand
CAATATGTATTTTATGTAGATAAATACAAAAAAGGAGATACTGTACATATTGATATTTCAAATTTAACTGAAATATCAAAGATTCATTCAATAGAAATATTAAATCAATTTGATATTTCTATTGGTTTTCGTGAAACTCCCACTGGGAAATAGCCAAATAGAAAGCGTAGGGTGGGCAACTTTGTTGCCCACGCGTTTTTTAGGCATTATTTAAAATTGATTTTAGCCAAGCATAAGGTGAGCAACTTGCCTGCCACGCATTATTAAAACGCATTAAATAAATTGTATTTTTATAAAAATGTGATGATTGATTTTGCTTTTCAGGCTGCCTGAACGCGTATCTATATTAAAAAACACCCCCTTTATGGTCTATTTCGGCTTATAATCCGCCGCTTATATTTAACCGATAAGAGCATTAAAATGTCCTTTTCACACTATATCGCCAACGCTCCGAAACGCTTTTTTATTACTGCTTTTTCGGGTATGGCACAGGGTTTGTTTGTTACTTTAATTGCAGGCACGATTTTGGCACAAATTGCGGGCTGGATTGGTGCGGATTATGCCGCTGGACACTTGCTTTTGCAAATTGCTGCCATTGCCAAAACCTTAATGGGAGCAGGCATTGGCGTGGGCATTGCTTATGCCTTGAATAAAGGTAAATTGCTGACTTTTGTGGCTATGGTTGCAGGTTTGGCAGGGGCGTTTGCCGATCAACTCACCGCAAGCGGCGAGTTTTCGCAACTGATTTTAGGCAGACCAGGTAATCCCATTGGGGCGTATATTGTAACCATGCTGGTGGTGGAATTAGTTGCTTTATATGAAGGCAAAACCAAGTTAGATATTATTTTAATCCCTTTGGGGGCATTGTGTTTGACGGCGTTAGGCGTTTATCTTGCCCTGCCGTTTATTTGGGCGGTTAATCAATTAGGCTTGGTGATTGCGATGGCAACGCATGCCGCTCCCTTGTTAATGGGCATAACCGTTGCGGTGATTATGGGCATTTTATTGACGCTGCCCACTTCGTCCGCCGCAATGTGGATTGCGGTTGCGACCCCCGTTTTAACGGCGTTTAACGCAGGCACAGTAGGGCAGAGCGAATATGACGCAATGCTACTTGCAGGCGGTGCAGCCACTGTGGGCTGTGCTTGTCATATGGTGGGTTTTGCAGTGGCGAGTTTCCGTGAAAACGGTGTCAGCGGTTTGATTTCGCAAGGTGTTGGCACTTCTATGTTACAAATTCCGAATGTCATGCGAAAACCCATTATTTTGTTGCCGATGATTGTTTCATCAGCAATTTGCGGGGCGTTATCCACAACTGTTTTTATGCTTAAATGCAGTGCGGCAGGCGGCGGCATGGGCACCAGTGGCTTGGTGGGTGTATTTGATTTGCTCAATTTTTCACAAGGGGCGTTTTATTTAACAGGCGTTGTTTTGCTGATGTTTATTTTGCCTGCCGTGTTAAATTGGCTGATTTCTGAATTGATGAGAAATAAGGGATTGATTCAATTTGGCGATATGAAATTAGATGATTAAAGCGTTTCAGGCTGCCTGAACCTTAATCATCACCTTGCGGCAGTGTGGCATTTTGCATTCTTTTTTTGATAATTTTTGTTTTATTTTTCAAGCGTTTGTTGTCTAAATGTTGTTGATAATAAACGGGGCGTGTGGGCATGGACGCTAATTGTGCGGCTTCGTGTTGTGTAAGCCCTGCGGCGGATTTTTTGTAGTAATATTGTGCGGCGGCTTCCGCGCCGAACAAGCCTTCGCCCCATTCGATAATGTTCAAATACAAGGCTAAAATGCGTTCTTTGTCGGTTGTGGCTTCTAACATAGCGGTAATCACCGCTTCTTCGCCCTTGCGGACAAATGAGCGATTGGGGATTAAAAACAGGTTTTTGGCGGTTTGCTGGCTAATGGTTGAGCCGCCTGCTTTGATTTTGCCTGTTTTTTTATTTTTTTTCGCAGCATTTTGAATACCTTGCCAGTCAAATCCGCTGTGTTGAGCAAATTTTGCATCTTCGGCGGCAATAATCGCTTTTTTTAGATGAATAGAAATATTTTCGTATGCAACAGGTTGATATTGCAAGGGAATTTTATCAGGCGTGCGGGCGTGCATAAACACCGTTTTATGCGGATAAAACGCACGGTAAAACAAAATACTGCCAAAAGCGGCAATATTTAATCCTAAAATAATAAAAATAGGAATAAAAACAATGGCTTGTATAATATGTTTAATTTTCATTGCGTACGTAATTGTTGTAAAACTTGTTTAATATCAGGCATAAAATTATGCCACAAAGCGTACGACACTGCGGCTTGTCCGACTAACATGCCCAAGCCGTCTGCGGTGTTCAGGCAGCCTGAAAGGTGAGCCAACTGCATAAATGGCGTGGCAGTTTTGGCATACACCATATCGTAGGCTAATTGTGCGTTTTTGAAAATAGCAGGCGGAATATTAGGGGTGCTGCCTGAAAGCGATGCGGAAGTGGCATTGATGATAATATCAAAGGCTTGCGTGATTAATTTGTCATAATTTAGGGCGGTAATATGAAATTGATTTGCCAAGTTTTGGGCTTTGTTTGCCGTGCGATTGTGGATAAACACTTCTGCCCCCGCCTGTTGCAGTGGCAAAATCACGCCACGAGCCGCTCCGCCTGCACCGATAATCAGCACTTTAACGCCGTTGTGAAGTGCGTTTAGGCGTTGTAAATCCATCACCAAACCCGCTCCGTCCGTGTTATCGCCTTTCCACTTGTTTTCAGGCAGCCTAATCAGCGTATTCACCGCCCCTGCTGCTTTTGCACGGTCAGACAGTTGCGAACACAAAGCAAATGCTTCTTCCTTACACGGCACAGTAACATTCGCTCCCACGCCGCCGTCTTCGGCAAAGGTTTGCAAAGCGTCTTTCAGGCTGCCTGAAACCAAGCGTTTTTCATAAATTAAATCAATGCCCATCTGTTTGGCAAACAGTTGATGAATTTCAGGCGAGCGGCTGTGGGCAATGGGATTGCCAAAAACGGCGAATAGGGGGGCAGTCATTTTGTATAAAGTGTGATAAAAGTGGGCATTATAAACTATAATAAGCGTTTTTTCAGGCAGCCTGAAACTTGGATAAAGGATATTAAATTGAAACAACGCATTATTTCCGCCCTGATTGCCATTCCTTTATTTTTGGCAATTATTTTATTTGCACCGCAACCGATTTATTTGGCTTTTTGGCATTTGTGCATTATTGCCTGCTCGTATGAGTTTTTTAAAATTCGTGGGTTGTCGAAAATAAATTCGTTGATTTCTTCCGTAATTGTTGGAAGTGTTGCTCCTGTGGTTTGTTATTTGTGGAAATATGCTCATTTATCAGAAAATATGAAAATAACGATTTTCTTCATCATTTCATGTTTATCAATTTTAATACCGATTATTTGGGTATTTATTATTCCAAAAATGTTCAAAAAATACAACAAAAATCAAGATTATAAAGGAAATAATATAATATTATTTTTATTGTGGTTTTTAATTATTACTTATTTTTATATTTTTGCGTTTTTATCTACTTTTGATGCAGGTTTTAATCCACGCGGTTTGCAGTTTCGCATTATTTTATTATTAACATTAGTTACCATTTGGGCAAATGACGCAGGGGCGTATTTTGTGGGAAAAGCAATCGGCAAACGCAAATTTTCTCCCATAATTAGCCCAAATAAAACTTGGGAAGGTTTTTGGGGCGGCATGGTTGTGGCGTTAATTGTGAGTATCGTTGTTAATGTTTTATTCTTTTGGACATTTGAACACGATTATGCTGGTGCATTGATATATGCCTTATTGACTGCTCCGTTAATTTCCATTTTTGCCACAATCGGTGATTTATTTCAAAGTATGCTCAAACGCATGGCAGGCGTAAAAGACAGCGGCAATATTATGCCCGGACACGGCGGCGTATTTGACCGTATTGATAGTTGGTTATCCGTTGGCAGTTTGTATAGTGCGATTGTTTCTATCTTTTTGTTTTTATTTTTTATGTTGTTTGTTGCAAGTTTGAGCAAAGATACTGATGATGATAGAGTTAGACTAAAACCGTCTATTGAAAGAAATATTGCGTATCATCAATAAGCAAGCGTAGCGTGGGCAACTTGCCCGCCACGCGTTTCAATCAATTTTCAGGCAGCCTGAAAACGCCGTGTTCTCTGTGTTCTTTGTGAGAGATAAAAAACTTTCAGCAAGCGTAGAGTGGGCAACTTGCCTGCCACGCGTTTCAATCAATTTTCAGGCAGCCTAAAAATTAAAACCGCATTGATAAGTTATGAATAACAGTTATACAATATCGCTGTCGCAATAAAAATAGAACAGGAGATAAAAAATGACTACGCTCACACAGGCACAGAGAATGTCTGCTTATCGCCAAAAAATGCGTGATAGCGGTTTTCGTCAAATTACCGCTTGGGTTTTGGATACGCGTAAAAAAGAAATTCAGGAGCAATTAAAGCAGGAATGTGAAGCCATTCGCAACCGTCAGACTGAAAAAGAAGATTTGGCGTTTTGTCATGCTCTTTTTGAAGAAAATGTGCCTGATGATTGGATTGGGCAATGAAACGCGGTGATATTGTTACAGTGGCATTAAGCGGCGATTACGGCAAGCCCAGACCCGCTGTTGTTGTTCAAAATGATAAAGTATCATTAGATAGTCTTATTCTTTGCTTAATCACTTCTGATGTGAAAACAAGTCAGTTTAGGGTGTTTGTTGAGCCGTCCAAAGAAACAGGATTACAAAAAATTTCCCAAGTGATGACCGATAAAATAATGACCATACCCAAAAGCAAAATAGGCAAACCGTGTGGTTTTTTGTCTGCTGAAAAAATGAAAGAAATTGAAAAAGCCTTGCTCTTGGTTTTAGGTTTTACGGATTAAAAATAATTGTGTTAGCCAAAAAACGCCGTTTTCGGCGTTTTTTTTGATGAATGATATGTTTCAGGCAGCCTGAACCATGTTTTCCCCTTGACTGTATTCTTAAACTGCGTTATTGTTAGCATTTTTCCTTAACCGATTATCAACCCGATATACGGAGACAGGCATAGGCATTTTCGGTGTTTAGAAAAACGCGTACCTTAAATCGTTGTTCTCTAAACGGCACAAAAATGCGGCGAAAATTGCTTTGCGGTCAGTTTGTCGGCCTGATTATGAAAGGTCTTATATAATGCAAATTTCAGGTGCACAAATTATTGTGCAAAGTCTTAAAGCCGAAGGCGTGGAATATGTTTTCGGTTATCCTGGCGGCTCGGTTTTAGAAATCTATGACGCTATTTTTCAACAAAAAGCATTTCGCCATATTTTGGTTCGCCACGAGCAAGCCGCTGTGCATGCGGCAGACGCTTACGCTCGTGCGTCTGGCAAAGTGGGCGTGGTGTTGGTAACTTCGGGTCCAGGTGCCACAAACGCCGTTACAGGCATTGCTACCGCTAATTCTGACTCCATTCCTTTGGTGATTATTTCGGGTCAGGTCGGCACAACGGCTGTGGGCACGGACGCTTTCCAAGAAGTCGATACCGTAGGCGTTACTCGCCCGTGCGTGAAACACAATTTCTTGGTTACCGATGTGGGCAAATTAGCCGAAACCATTAAAAAAGCGTTTTATATTGCCGCGTCTGGCCGTCCAGGCCCTGTGGTGATTGATGTTCCCAAAGATGTAACGCAGGCGTTAAGCAAGTTTTCTTATCCGCAAGAAGTGCCATTTATTCGCTCGTATCAACCTGTGGTACAAGGTCATATCGGTCAAATTAAAAAAGCCGTGCAAATGCTCTCTGCTGCAAAACGCCCTGTGGTGTATTTCGGCGGCGGCGTGGTGTTGGGCAAT
>JAFWTP010000192.1 GCA_017518845.1 Neisseriaceae bacterium | reverse complement strand
GCGTGGGTCGAATTCGGCTGGATTTTCCGCCATAAAGCGGCGAATTGCCCCTGTGCTTGCCAGACGCAGGTCGGTGTCGATATTCACCTTACGCACGCCGTTTTTAATGCCCTCGACAATTTCTTCCACAGGCACGCCGTAAGTCTCGCCGATATTACCGCCGTATTCGTTAATCACTTTCAGCCAGTCTTGCGGTACGGAACTGGAACCGTGCATTACCAAATGCGTATTCGGCAGGCGTTGATGAATTTCCTTAATGCGGTCGATTCGCAACACTTCGCCTGTGGGTTTGCGGGTGAATTTATACGCACCGTGGCTGGTGCCAATGGCGATTGCCAAAGCATCAACATTTGTGTCTTGCACAAATCGCACGGCATCATCAACGCTGGTTAATAACTGGTCTTTGGACAACTTGCCCTCTGCCCCCACGCCGTCTTCTTCGCCTGCTTCGCCTGTTTCTAAATTGCCTAACACGCCGATTTCGCCCTCAACCGACACACCGCAAGCGTGCGAGAAATTCACCACCGTGCGTGTTACATCAACATTGTATTCATATGTTGATGGCGTTTTACCGTCTGCAAGCAAACTGCCGTCCATCAT
Source organism: Neisseriaceae bacterium (assembly GCA_017518845.1). Lineage (GTDB taxonomy): Bacteria > Pseudomonadota > Gammaproteobacteria > Burkholderiales > Neisseriaceae > RGIG9985. The sequence continues at coordinate 4,496 of JAFWTP010000192.1, read as the reverse complement.
CACCGATGAAAAGCCCAACTGAATGGATCGTTGGCACACATCGGGACTCGCACCGTGGTCTTGGTGCATTACCACAGGAATATGCGGAAATTCTTCCACTGCTGCCAAAATCAGATGACGCAAAAACGGTGCTCCTGCGTACTTTCTTGCCCCTGCGGACGCTTGCACAATTACAGGAGCGTTGATTTCATTCGCCGCTTCCATAATCGCCCGCATTTGTTCGAGATTATTCACATTAAATGCGGGCAGACCATAAGAATGTTCCGCCGCATGATCCAAAAGTTGTCGCATAGAAACTAATGCCATTTTGTAACCCTTTCTATTTATTAAATTTTGTAGGGTGGGTTTTCGACCCACCGCTTGACAATTTCACCACAATGATGGGTCGGAGACCCACCCTACGCAAAACCATTATTTTACAACCTTTTTCGCTTCTACTTTCACGCAACGAATATCTTCTTCGTGTTCTTTTGTTAAAGGATTGATATATAAGCCAAAATTTACGCACACTTGCCAGTAATCCTGCTTAAACTCGTGATGAAAAGAAACGCTTTCAATTCGCCCCTGTGTGATGCCCATTTTTTGATAGGCAGCGTTAATCGCTTCACTTTCGCTAATAAATTTTTCCTTATGCAGATTGTAATAACCCGTGTCGCCAGTAATATCCGCAAAAGCAAAAGATGATATAAAAATAAAAGCAAAAAAAGACAATAATTTCATCATATTAACTCCTACCTTGCTCGAAAACGAACACGGTATGCTTTATTACAATCATTCAAACAAATATCCATATCATAACGGTCATCATCAATCGTGCATACAGGCAATAATAAAGCATTGGTTCGCCATTCTTGTGGATTATTTTCACTGGGGAACAATTTAAAACGATTAAAACCCAAATCCATACTTTCCATAGAAAATTGAATATACGCCTTTTCAACCCCTTGTGGCAAATTGCGAATAAAAACCTTAAACGGCGTTTTACTGGAAACCGTGCCTTCCGTTCGCATAATTAAACCGTCTGGAAATTCACAATATTTAATCGAACAAGTGGGTGTTTGTTGTGCCTTTTCAACCACTTGTGGTTTTTGCTGTTTTTCCCAAACCATTGCCACAATTTTTAGCCCAACAATAATCAAAACCACTAAAATAATTAAAATAAAACGAATTTTTTCTTTTTTACCCATAACTATCTCTTTTCAGGCTGCCTGAAAGTTATTGTGTCCAACATTCTTGCTTACTCATTGCTCCAAGATTTTTAACTTCACTGATTTCAACTACTAATACATTATAACGATATGCCACAAGATAACAATGATAACTGTCTGGTATTTTTTGTTTTAATTTATGTGTATTTTCTGGAATATAATCACCAACAATTGATTTTCCTATAATTCGCTTATCCCTGTCCGAAAAATGTAGGGAGTGCAAAATATGATAAGTGGGACTATTTTCATAATGACCATAACGATACCGATGTCTATGTCTATGTTTTACAGTATATTCACGCACAAATGCGTTAGTTGTTTTATAAGGAATATTGCTATACTTTAAAGAAATACTTCCCAATACCTGAATTAAGCCTATCATAAAAATAGTATAGCCAAAAAAGAACAACCAAAAGTCTTGTTTTTTATTTAATTTTTCTTCACTTAATTTTTTTACAGTAAAAATAGATAAAATAATAGCAATTAAAACTGAAAGACCTAATATAGTAGAAAATGAGCGTATAAAATAATTGTTAGAATTCAAAAAATAAGCTATACTAAAAACAATACCTATAAGACATAAAATAATAAACAGAGCAATTATCTTGTTCTTTGTAGATAATTTTCTAAATTCTTCAATAAATTTGTCTAAATCTTCGTTATTGTCATAATATGACATTTGAATGACCTTTCAGGCAGCCTGAAATTACTTTTCAATTTTCACTTTCACATTACCACGCCCTAATATTTTGGCTAAATCTTTTGGATTGTCTATTTTACCAATCGGCGTATAAGCATAATTATTTTGCGTGAAATTTTTATAAAAAATCACCAAATAATTATTGCCAAAAATCATTAAATCACCATTATTGATTTGTGGCATAATTTTTGATTGTGTCGTAAATTTTTGACCATGAAACTGATGATATTTTTCATTGCCATTGAGTTCCGTCATATCCAATTCCAATGGCAATAAATGAAAAAACTCCCGTGCCGCCGTTTGATTATTTAAGCGAGCCGAAAACACCTGTTGATTAACCGTAATTTTAATATTCATCTCTTCTGCCATAATGGACACAGAAAATACACACAATATTAAAGCAAAAAACCATTTTTTCAACATATAAAAACCTTTCCGTAAGCCTTTTCAGGCAGCCTGAAAATTATTTAATTTTCTTTTCCTTTTTATAATTTTCCATTTCTTCTTCATTCAAGACCTTATCAAATTCACCTTTATATCGGTGTTCTTGTTTTGGGTCGAAGTCGTGAATGGTTTTCAAAAAATCTTTAAAATTAGGATTTTTATCCGATAATTCATTCATTACCGTATAATCCAATTTTTGTTTGAATTGTGCTGACAGCAAAATTTCACTTTGTGCAGGTTCTTCAATATTGAGATGAATAATGCCAATACCAAAAGATTGATTAGATCGTTTCATTAGGTTTGTTAATTCTTCATCAGTTGTATCAATATCTGCCGCAACCAAATAACCCTCATTTGCCCAACTGCTATTACTTACTGCTTGGAAATAACACTCACGGAAATTAGCAACCGTTAATTCTTTTTTCAATTCAAAGGAATAAATTTTAATCGGCAATTTATCATAACGAGTAATAAATTGATTAACCGCACTATCAAAATCATCGTATTCAAAATTAACGCCGACTATATCAGGATACAGCCATTTATCTGTGCCACTTTTTGATTTTCTACTTTCTTCATGAAAAATTGTTTTAGCATATGCGTAAAAGTTTTCGTTACCAAGTACAAACTTAACTAACAATGGGTGTAAATCTCTTTCATTAAAATGAGATTTTTCTTTTTGCGTAGATTGTTCTAATTGATTTGAATTATTTATTTGAATATTTTGTTCTTTTAATTTTATTAACAATTTTGGTTTTTTCTGTACAACTTCAAAAATAGTATTTGGATCAAATCTTAAATTTATATAAATATCACGCGTAAAAGAAGTCTTTGGTGTTTTACCGCCGTAGGCTATCCTATCTCTATATCCTTTTTGAATTGCCAAATCATATATTTGATTAGGATTTAACGGGCGTTTTTCTTCTTCCAAAATCTCTTTTGTAATATCAAAAGCAATTTGATATGCTGGTTTTTTGTTATTGCGTGCCATTTTCTTACTCCTTATTCAATTTAAACACCCTTTCAGGCTACCTGAAAATTAAAAATCCGTTCTCCATAGCAAGGAGATTGCCACACCGTGATTTTATCACGGCTCGCAATGACAGTTGTGGTTCAGGCTGCCTGAAAATTAAAAATTCGTTCCCCATAACAAGGAGATTGCCACGCCTTGCTGGGGTTGCCACGACTGAACGGAAGTTCAGTCTCGCAATGGCGTATGCCGTAAGCGACAAGTCGCCAACGCCCACGCCAGCTCGCAATGACGAATTCCCTGCACGGGAAGTGCTTTCAGGCTGCCTGAAACTTTTTATTCCCCCACAAACGCCTTAACTCTTTTTTCCACGCTGTTAGCGTCCAAGCCTAAATCTTGCAAAATCAGTTTGGCGTCTCCGTGTGCGGTAACTATGTCGGGAATGCCTAATATTAACAAGGGTTTGAGTATTCTTAAAGTGGATAAAACTTCCAAAACTGCTGCCCCTGCTCCGCCTTTTTCGCTGTTTTCTTCTATGGTGATTAAATGATCGTGCGTTGCCGCCAAATCTTTAATTAAATCAATATCTAATGGTTTCACAAATCGCATATCGGCAACTGTGGCGTTTAGGTTTTTGGCGGCGGTTAAAGCGGTTTCAACCATTGAGCCAAAGGCGAAAATGGCGATTTTTTCGCCTTGTCTGCGAACAACCCCTTTGCCGATTTCAACCGTATTTAGGCTGCCTGAAATTTCTGCACCAGTGCCAGTGCCTCTCGGATAACGCACTGCTGCTGGTTTATTTGAATAAAAACAAGTGGTTAGCAATAATCGGCATTCGTTTTCATCGGACGGCGTGGCGATAATGGTGTTGGGAATGCAACGCAAAAAGGATAAATCATACGCCCCTGCGTGGGTTGCTCCGTCTGCTCCGACTATGCCTGCTCGGTCAATCGCCAATAAAACAGGCAGGTTTTGCAGGGCAACATCGTGTATCCACTGGTCATAGGCTCGCTGTAAAAAGGTGGAATAAATGGCCACCACAGGTTTTAATCCGCCGCACGCCAAGCCTGCGGCAAAGGTTACGGCGTGTTGCTCGGCAATGCCCACATCAAAATAGCGATTGGGAAATTTTTTAGCAAAGGCGGTCAAACCTGAACCCTCGCACATCGCAGGG
>JAFWTP010000191.1 GCA_017518845.1 Neisseriaceae bacterium | reverse complement strand
GATTGTCTGCAAGCGAAATATTCACCGTGCTATTGGGCGGATAGTCGCCTGCCAAGAGTTTTTTGGCTAATGGGTTTTCGATTTCGGCTTGTATGGCTCGCTTCAACGGTCTGGCACCATATACAGGGTCGAAGCCTGTTTGGGCGATGAAATCTAATGCTTCGTCCGTTATTTCCAAAGCCACGCCCACTTTTTCCAAGCGGTTTCGCAAAGCCTGCAACTGGATTTTGGCGATTTCGCGAATGTGGTTTTGGCTCAACGCATGGAAAACGGTGATTTCGTCAATGCGGTTGATGAGTTCAGGGCGGAAGTGGGCTTTGACTTCTTCCATCACCATATTTTTCACCGTTTCGTAGTCTTGCGTTTGGGCTGCCTGAATTTTCAGGCTGCCTATGTTAGAAGTCATCACAATCACGGTGTTTTTGAAATCAACCGTTCTGCCTTGTCCGTCTGTTAAGCGTCCATCGTCCAGCACTTGCAGCAAAATGTTAAACACATCGGGGTGGGCTTTTTCCACTTCGTCCAACAAAATCACGCTATACGGCTTGCGGCGGACTTGTTCGGTTAAGTAACCGCCCTCTTCATAGCCCACATAGCCTGGCGGTGCACCGATTAGGCGTGCTACGGCGTGTTTTTCCATATATTCGGACATATCAATGCGAATGAGATGATCAACGCTGTCGAACAAAAAGCCTGCCAACGCTTTACACAACTCGGTTTTGCCCACACCAGTCGGACCTAAAAATAAGAAACTGCCGTAAGGGCGATTTGGGTCGGACAAACCTGAACGAGAACGGCGGATTGCGTCTGCCACAGCATTAACCGCTTCATTTTGTCCGATGACTTTTTGGTGCAAAACTTCTTCCATTCTCAATAACTTATCGCGTTCGCCCTCCATCATTTTAGACACAGGAATGCCCGTCATACGGCTGACAATTTCCGCAATTTCTTCTGCCCCCACTTCGGTGCGATACAGCGTATTTTTATCTGCCTTTTTCGCTCCATTATCCGCGTCGTTCAGGCGTTGTTGCAGTTTCGGCAAATCGCCATATTGCAATTTGGACGCTTCTTCATAATTGCCTTGACGCATCGCAATTTGAATTTTGGTATTGATTTCATCAATTTGCTGTTTCAAATCTGCCGAAGAAACGCCTGCGGCTTTTTCGCTTTTCCAAATTTCGGATAAATCCGCATATTTTTTCTCCAACGCACTCATTTCGTCTTCAATCAACGCCAAGCGTTTGCGGCTGGCATCATCTTTTTCCTTTTCCAAGTGCATTTTTTCCATTTTCAGGCGAATAATGTTGCGGTTCAACTTTTCCATTTCTTCGGGTTCGGAATCCATTTCCATTTTAATGCGACTTGCCGCCTCATCAATTAAATCAATCGCTTTATCAGGCAAAAAGCGGTCGGTGATATAGCGGTCGGACAATTCCGCCGCCGCCACAATCGCAGGGTCGGTGATTTCCACTTTATGATGAATTTCATAGCGTTCCTGCAAACCACGCAAAATGGCAATCGTGTCTTCAACAGACGGCTCACCCACTAAAACCTTTTGAAAACGGCGTTCTAACGCTGCGTCTTTTTCAATATATTGACGATATTCGTCCAAAGTGGTCGCCCCGATACAGTGCAATTCGCCCCTTGCTAATGCAGGTTTTAACATATTGCCAGCGTCCATTGCACCGTCCGCCTTGCCTGCACCCACAAGTGTATGAATTTCATCAATAAAAATCAGCGTTCTGCCGTCATCTTTGGCTAAATCATTCAGCACGGCTTTTAAGCGTTCTTCAAATTCGCCACGAAACTTCGCCCCAGCGATTAACGCCGCCAAATCCAAAACAAGCAAGCGTTTGTTTTTTAAGGATTCAGGCACTTCGCCATTAACAATGCGTTGAGCCAAACCCTCCACAATCGCCGTTTTGCCCACACCAGGTTCGCCGATTAACACAGGATTATTTTTC
>JAFWTP010000190.1 GCA_017518845.1 Neisseriaceae bacterium | reverse complement strand
ATTTCAACCAAAGGATAAACCGTTTCATCTAAATTGCGACAGCGAAATTGATATTCACTCATCGTTTGCGGAAACTGGTGCAAAATGGCTTGCAACATGGTGAATTTATATAAATCGGTGTCTAAAAGAGATTGGATAATCATGGCTAAACTGAATGTGGGTTTATTAAACGCTTCATTTTACCCTATAAGTGCCCTATAAGCGATTGATTTTTCAGGCTGCCTGAAAAAGTAAAAAAATACTTTATTGATAAAGAAATCATCGTATAATAGTAGCCTTTGTTTAATCACTTGCGAGGATAAGTCTTATGCGTACTTTGTGGCATAAAATCTCTTTATTTTTGAGTATGTTGTTTATGGCGTTTGCACTTTCTGCATGCGGTGGCAGTGGTCCTGCGAAAGTGGCAGAAAAATTTGAACGAGCAGCGTATGCAGGCGATATTGATACTGTGATGTCGGTGATTTATTTTGATGACAACGACAAAAAGAACGGTACGGAAGATATGATGCGTGGCAAACTTTCAATGATGCTTGTTGAACTGAAAAAACAATCAGACGCCAAAGGTGGTGTGAAAAACATCAAAACCGAAAAAGCCCAATACAACAGCGATAAAACGCGTGCTACGGTGAATGTTACGGTAACCTTCAAAGATAAGACCGAAGTTACAGAAGACTTATCGTTAATGAAAACCAAAAAAGGGTGGAAAGTGAAGTTGTAATGGCTTAATTCTATTTTTCAGGCAGCCTGAAACAATGAAACGCTTAAAAATCACCCTGTTATTAACCGCCATTGTTGTGGCGGTTTTGCTTTGTTGTGTGTTGTTTCTCAGGCAGCCTGAAAAAGCGTTTATCCCTGCCGATGCGTCGCACCTGCCTGTCTTGCAAACAGGCGATTGGGTGTTTAGAATGGGGACAGAAACCGATAGCCGCATTATTCGCAAAATGGGCGGCGGCGAGTTTTCGCACATTGGTATGATTGTGGCGGTTCAACCAGAAGTGCTGATTGTCCATGCTACAACGGCTGAGCCGCAGCAAACGCCGTCAGACGGCGTGTTAATCACGCCATTGTCGCATTTTGTCGCCAGCGATAGGGCGGAAAAATACGCCATTATTCGTCCGCAATTTTTGAATGATAGCGAAAAACAAACCATTGCCGATAATTTGATGAAAAAAGTCGGCAAACCCTTTGTTTTAACAGAAAAAAATAAACAGCATTTATATTGCACCACGCTGATTAGCGATGAAATTCGTGTCATCAAAAACGACTTCTCTCCACAATGGCAATTTATGAATACGCCAATTTTCAAAGGCGAATATCTGTTTCCCAAGGCTTTTGTGGATTATCCGAATACGCAGGTGATTTATCAAAGTGAGCGGTGAGCAATGAGCAATGAGCAATGAGCAATTATTTAGTTTTGTCTTGCGACAAAACAAATTATTTTTAGATAACGCTTCGATAAATCTTTCAGGCAGCCTGAAAATAAAATCGAAGCGTTATCTAAAAATAATCCGTTTTGCCAATAGGCAAAACGAAACCACTGCTCACTACTCACTGCTAACTGCTCACTGTTGCACGCATTTATCCCTTACAATAACGCTTTATTTTGATATACAGAACAAACAATGAACACCCCCGAACTTTTGTTGCCCGCAGGCGGGTTTGAACGCATGGTTACCGCCTTTAATTTTGGTGCGGACGCTGTTTATGCAGGTCAGCCGCGTTATTCTTTGCGTGCCAGAAACAACGAATTTAGCAAATTAGAAGAACTAAAAAAAGGCATTGACGAAGCCCACAAACGCGGCAAAAAATTTTATTTAGCCAGCAATATTATTGCCCACAATGCCAAAGTCAAAACCTTTTTGGACGACCTAAAACCAGTGGCAGAACTTCAACCTGACGCTTTAATTATGTCGGACGCAGGGCTGATTATGCTGGCACGAGAGCATTTTCCTGATATGGACATTCATCTGTCGGTGCAAGCGAACACCACTAACTGGCAGGCGGTGAAATTTTGGCAGAATATCGGCATTTCCCGCATTATTTTGTCGCGAGAATTGTCGATGGACGAAATCGCCGAAATTCGTGAGCGTTGCCTTGATATTGAATTAGAAGTGTTTGTGCATGGAGCGTTGTGTATTGCTTACTCTGGGCGGTGCTTGCTGTCAGGCTATTTTAATCACCGCGACCCCAATCAAGGCACTTGTACCAACGCCTGCCGTTGGCAATATAGCGTTAATCCTGCTGAAATAGACGACGCTGGCAATGCCATTGCAACGGTAGGTAATCAACAACGCAACCCGCAAGCCGACAAAGTTTGGCTGATTGAAGAAGAAAATCGCACAGGCGAGCATTTGCCGATTATGGAAGACGAACACGGCACATATATTATGAATTCCAAAGACTTGCGTGCGATTGAGCAGATTGAACAACTCATCAAAATCGGCGTGGATTCCCTGAAAATTGAAGGACGCACCAAGTCGGTTTATTATGTGGCACGCACCGCCCAGTCGTATCGCCGTGCGATTGATGACGCGTTGCGTGGCTTGCCATTTAACCCAGAATTGTTAGCCGATTTGGAAGGTTTAGCCAATCGTGGCTACACTTCGGGCTTTTTGGAACGCCACAGAACGCAGGATTACCAAAATTATCTGCACGGCCATTCGATTGCACGCCGCAGTCAATATGTCGGCAAAGTGCTGTCGGTCGATGAAAACGGCGTGGCAAGTGTTGAAGTGAAAAACCGCTTTGAAGTAGGCGACACGCTGGAAATTATCAATCCGAATGGCAATTCATTGTATCGTGTTGAAAAGATGAGTAAAAACGGAGAGCCAATCGAAATTGCACACGGCAACGGCATAGAAGTGAAACTACCCAATATGGCAGGTTGCGAAAACGCATTGTTAGCCAGAATGTTGGACAGTGAGCAGTGAGCAATTAGCAATTAGCAATGAGCAATGATGTATTGTGTCAAGTAGGTTGCCACGCCTTGCGTTGCAAGGCTCGCAATACACATATCCGTAAGCGATCAAATCGCTAACGGATATTGTTAGTTTGACGGATAATTTGGATAACGCTTCGATTATCTTTCAGGCTGCCTGAAAAGTTTGTCGAAGCGTTATCTTATATATACAGTCGTTTTGCCGCAAGGCAAAATATAAAACCCATTGCTCATTGCTAATTTCTCATTGCTCATTGTTTTATTGCTCATTGAAAAACCCTTATGTTATCCTTATATTATTGAATGATTTATTTTTTCAGGTAGCCTTGTATGTCATCGGAACAAACTGCGGATAATTTTCGTTCGATTGCCAATCATTTTTTAGTTGCTATGCCCAAAAATGGTTCGTCTTTTTTTGCGGGCAGTGTGGTGTATTTGTGTGGTCATACGCCAGACGGAGCAATGGGTTTGGTGATTAACAAGCCGTCTCCCATTCGTATGCGGCAGTTGTTTGAATCCGAAGAAAAGCCCATTCCCAAACGCTTTGACGACCAATGGGTATCATTAGGCGGGCCTGTGCAAACCGACCGTGGTTTTTTTATTCACACCCCAATCGGCAAATGGAACAGCAGCATTATTGTGAATGACGACATTGCCGTTACTTCTTCTCGCGACATTGTTACAGGCTTGTTAGAAGACGAAGACAACGCCATTAAAACTGTGGCAGCAATCGGTTATTGCTCATGGACAGCAGGGCAGTTAGAAAAAGAAATTGCCGATGACTTTTGGCTGATTGCCCCAGCGGACTATAACATTATGTTTGATTTGCCTTTTTTCAAACGCTATGATGCGGCTTTGCGTTCTTTGGGCGTATCTGCCGCCGTGCGTTTGTCGGGGGCTTCGGGTCATGCGTGATGAATATTCAGGTAGCCTGAAAGGTTCGGTTTTGGCTTTTGATTTTGGCAAAACACGAATTGGCGTAGCACAAGGCAATACGCAAATTGCCATTGCACACCCCGTTTGCACGATAACAGGCAAAAATAATCAAGATAAATTTAATCAAATCAGTGGGTTAGTAAAAGAATGGCAACCTGATTTTTTGCTTGTCGGACGACCCTGTCATTTAGACGGCACAGAACACGAGATGACACAATCCGCCGAAAAATTCGCCCGCCGTTTATATGCAACATTCAGGCTGCCAGTGGGTTTGCTTGATGAACGCTTAACTTCAATCGCCGCCGAACAACGCTTAACCGAAGCCCAAACTTTCGGCAAAAAACGCAAACAGGCATTAGACCAAGTTGCCGCTATGGAAATTTTGCAGTCGTTTTTTGACGATTGTGCGTGCGATAAAGTGATTGACGGTAAGGATTAAATGTTTTTCAGGCAGCCTGAAAAGGCTTTCGATAATGCAGCAAGCGTAGGGTGGGCAACTTGCCTGCCACGCGTTTGAATGAATTTTCAGGCTGCCTGAAAAGTTTTATTAAAGGAATAAAAAATGGCTTCGTTAGTTGTTGGCACAATTTATTACGGTTTAATGTTTATATTGGCAGGATTTTTTCTGTTGTTGGCGTTGATTTTTCATAAACAAGCCAAAGGATTTTTTATTGCGGCTGCTTGTATTGTAGTTTTGTTTGTTATTGTTATTCCATTGTGGGCAAGATTATCATTAAAAATAATGGAAATTAAAGAACGACCGATAAAAGAAGCAGCAGAAAAAAGATACAACGAAGCAAAAGCCGTTTTTGATGAGCAATGCAAAAAAGCAGGTGAGAAAATTTACCGCACTGTGGATAATGTTGATGGGGTTATGTTAATAAAAATAGCATGGAAAAATGAAAAACGAGAGTTTGACCCTATGTGGGAAGAAGCAGCTATGAATAGCATTTCCACATATCCACATACTGCAAAGAAATATATTGATACTTTTTTAAGTTATGATGTTGATTATAATGTTCCTGAACAAAAATATCATTATTGGACAAATGGATATAAATTTGTTGATGTATTAGAAAAAAATGACAATTCAAATATAGATGAAAATACTGTTACTCGTTATACAAGAGTAGAACCGATAAAAGATAGTGAATTGAATAGAGAATTTCAACCTGTTAATCCTGCACGCTATGCCGTAACTTACGAAAACAATGTTGATCCTGAATTACGCAAGCATTGGGTGGCAGGAACAACTTTTAAGATTATTGACCGCCAAACTGATGAATTATTGGCGGAAAAAACTTTTTTTGCTTTTGGCAATGGGTATAACGGAAATGCCCCTTGGTCAAGAGCAGATATTTGTCAAGAAATAAGCGTAATAAAAGAACCAGGTACGGGTAACTTTATTACCCCCATTTCTAATTTTGTTTTTACTGTTTTAACCCCAAAACCGCTTTTTATGGAGACTGAAAATGAGCGTTAATACATTGAAACAAAACAATCCGTTCACCGCAACTGAATTATTGGAGCAAGCGTAGGCTGGGCAACTTTGAAGCCCCACGCTTTTTAATGAATTTTCAGGCAGCCTAACAAATTGTTTTGATTGTATTTTATAAAGAATTACATTTTTATAAATCATTGTTAATGCGATTATTGATAACAATGTGATGATTGAATTGATTTTCAGGCTGCCTGAAAATCTAAACCAAACCGAGTGGGCAATAAATTGCCCACTCTACGCAGGTTTTAACATTTTGTTTCAGCAAGCGTTGCGTGAGCAAATGCCTGCCACGCTTGACTTTTATCAGGCTTGTTCAAAATTATTTTAGAAAATTGCCACGCTGTGCTTTATGCACGGCTTGCCATAACGAAATCGCTTTCAGGCAGCCTAAACGCTCACTCATTCATTCTCTCCCACAAAGCGAACACCACTGATATAATCACCCTTTCAATCTTTCAGGCTGCCTGAAAATCAAAAAGGACAAGACAATGATTAGCAGTATGACAGGCTTTGCCGCCGCCCAGCACGAAACCGCCGATTATGCCGTGCGTTTGGATTTGAAATCCGTCAATCATCGCTATTTGGATATTCAGTGCAAACTGCCCGAAGAGTGGCGGCATTTGGAAATGGTGTTGCGTAACGAAATTGCCGCCGTCATTCATCGCGGCAAAATTGAGTGCCGTTTGTTTGTTGAAGAAACACAGACAACGGATAATCAACTTAATCCAAACTGGCAAACCATTGATTCTATTGTATCTTTGGGTCAAGAAATCGCCCAAAAATATCCGCATTTGCCTAATTTAAGCGTGGCTGATGTTTTGCGTTTTCACAGTCAATTCAATAATAAAAAACAACAAAATAACGAACAACAACAACAGGTTATTATAGAATTGCTGAAAACCGCCTTACAACAATTTAAAGACGACCGAGTGCGAGAAGGTGAAAAACTGCAACAACACCTATTGCAACGCTTGGATAAAATGCAGTTAGAAATCAAACAATTAGAAGAAATTTTTCCTGCTATTTTAGAAAGTTATCATCAAAAAATTCAATTACGCTTAAAAGAAGCGGTAGAAAATATTAACGAAGACCGCTTGGCACAAGAATTTGCCTTGTTTATGCAAAAAGCCGATGTTGATGAAGAATTTTCACGGCTGAAAACTCATATTGACGAAGTGCGGCGGATTATCACCACAGACGGAGAAAAAAGTATCGGCAAACGCTTGGACTTTTTAATGCAAGAACTTAACCGCGAAGCCAATACTTTGGGCAGTAAAGCGGTGAGCATTGAATCCACAAACACTTCGGTTGCCTTAAAAGTGCTGATTGAACAAATGCGAGAGCAAGTGCAGAATATTGAATAGGCTTGTTGTAACAAACTTTCAGGCAGCCTGAAATAAAATAAGGAATACCAAAAATGCAAATCATCAAAACCATTGACGAATTAAGAAGTTGGCGAAAAAGTGTGGGGAAAGTGGCGTTTGTGCCGACTATGGGCAATTTGCACGCAGGGCATTTGGCGTTGGTCCGTGAAGCCAAAAAATATGCCGACACCGTTGTGGTGAGCATATTCGTTAATCCCTTGCAATTTGGGCAGGGCGAAGATTTTGCCGCTTATCCACGCACATTGCAGGCGGACGCAGAAAAGTTAGAACAAGCAGGCGTTGCCGTGCTGTTTGCTCCGAGCGATAAAGAATTGTATCCCAACACCGTGCAAGCGTTTAATGTGGAGCCGTCCGCCCTGCAAAACGAGTTAGAAGGGAAGTTCAGACCAGGGCACTTTCGTGGCGTGGCAACGGTTGTGCTGAAATTATTTAATATAGTCGAGCCGCAAATCGCGTGTTTTGGCAAAAAAGATTTTCAGCAATTAGTGGTGATACAACAAATGGTTGCGGAACTGAATGTCAATATCCACATTATTCCAGTGGATACAGGCAGGGCGGAAGACGGTTTGGCTTTGTCGAGCCGCAACGGCTATTTGACTGATAACGAACGCCAACAAGCCCCGCAACTCTTTGCCGTTTTATGCCATATGAAAAATGAATTGCAAAAAGGCAGACGCGATTTTTCTGTGTTAGAAAATCAAGCGACAGAAACATTAAACAATCAAGGCTGGCAAACCGATTATGTAGAAATCCGCCGCCGAGCCGACCTATCCCACGCCCGCCCAGATGACACACAACTCATTATTCTCGCCGCCGCAAAATTAGGCAAACCGCGATTGATTGATAATTTGGAAGTGGATTTGTGATTTTCAAATAAAACGGTGTATTTGAATAATATACCGTTTTTTTCAGGCAGCCTGAAAGCACTTCCCGTGCGGGGAATTCGTCATTGCGAGCCGTGCCATACAGCCGACAATTAGCCGTTAGCGACTTTGTCGCTTACGGATATGTCGCCCAGAGCAAAGCGAAGGGTCTACGTGGCAATCTCCAAAAATTATTTTTAACGAGTGAAAGCGAAGTTAAAAATAATTTTTGGGTGGTGTGTGAAGATATAACGGCATTGCAAAAACGCTTTCAGGCAGCCTGAAAGAATTTTAACCATTTAATTTTTATAGAGAAGATAGAGTATGAAAAAATCAACATTTATTTTGTTATGTATCACCGTATGCGGTTTAACCGCTTGTTCTGAACAAAAAATCAACGAATGGGCGTGCGGTAAAGAATTTGGACAAACTCGTTGTTCTAATTTAGCAAATAAAGCCTATCACGCCAAAGAATACGATAAATTAAAAAAATATCTTGAAATATCAGCAAATTATGGCAATGTAGAAGCACAGGAACGATTAGGATTATTGTATGACACTGATTTATTAGGTGAAAAGGATTACAAGCAATCAGTGTATTGGTTACAAAAAGCCGCTGAACAAGGAAGAAAACACGCTCAATTTTCTTTGGGTGATAAATATCAAAACGGTTTAGGAGTTGAGCAAAATTATACAAAAGCACTTGAATTATATAAAAAATCCGCTGAACAAGGATATGCGGACGCTCAATTATATATTGGTGTAATGTATGACAAAGGTTTGGGCGTTGAGCAGGATTATAAACAGGCATTGGCGTGGTATCAAAAAGCCGCAGAACAAGACAATGCAAATGCACAAGCACTTATCGGTGCTTTTTATAACAATGGATTGGGTGTTGAGCAAAATTATACACTTGCTTTGCAATGGTATGAAAAAGCGGCAAATCAAGGATTTGCACCTGCTTTAACTTCTATTGGTCATATGTATGAAAATGGTCAGGGAATGGAAATAGATTTAACCAAAGCAAAAGAATATTATGAAAAAGGTTGTAAGGCAGGCAGTCAATCAGGTTGTAAAAAATTAGAACTTGTTAAAAAGAAAATTTCAAATCAATAACAAGGGTATTTTTTCAAGCAGCCCAAAAACACAATAAAAACAAGCAAAACTATCATTTATCGCCTTTTTCAGGTAAAATACGCCTTTAATAAATGGTTTCAGGCAGCCTGAAACGCTTTTTGTATGATGAAAATTAACCTTAAACCCACTTCTTTTTTAACTTTGGCAGATTTTACGCCTGCCGAAATTCAATCTCTGCTTGACTTGTCGGCAGAACTTAAACTTGCCAAAAAACAGGGCAGGGAACAGCAATACCTTACAGGCAAAAATATTGCTTTGATTTTTGAAAAAGATTCCACGCGAACCCGTTGTGCGTTTGAAGTTGCGTGCAGCGACCAAGGGGCGAATGCGGTTTATATTGGCTCATCGGGCAGTCAAATTGGACATAAAGAATCGATGAAAGACACCGCTCGTGTTTTGGGCAGAATGTTTGACGGTATCGAATATCGTGGCTTTGGGCAAAGCCGTGTGGAAGAGTTGGCTCAATATTCGGGCGTGCCTGTGTTCAATGGCTTAACCAACGAACGACACCCCACGCAGGTGTTAGCGGATTTACTCACCATGATTGAGCATTGTGATAAAAAATTATCTGATATTTCATTTGCTTATGTGGGAGACGGTCGCAATAATGTAGCAAATTCGCTGTTGATTGCTGCCGCTAAAATGGGTATGACAGGCAGAATTGCTGCTCCAAAATCCTTGCAACCTGATGAAAAATTAGTTCAATATTGTCAAGAACTTGCAAAAACAAGTGGGGCAGAAATCGAAATCACCGACAATCCCCAAGAAGCAGTTTTTGGTGTGGATTTTGTTTATACCGATGTGTGGGTTTCTATGGGCGAACCCGAAAAGGCGTGGAAACAACGCATTGATTTATTAAAAGATTATCGTGTAACAGCGGATTTAATGCGTGCGTCAGGTAACACAAATGTTAAATTTCTGCACTGTTTGCCAGCGTTTCACGATGACGAAACCGAAATCGGCAAATGGATTGTGGATACATTCGGCTTAAATGGTGTGGAAGTTACAAACGAAGTGTTTGAAAGTGAGGCGTCTATTGTGTTTGACCAAGCCGAAAACCGTATGCACACCATTAAAGCAGTAATGGTTGCATTGTTAGGAAAAAAAGCGTGAAAAAACATATTGTTGCATTAACAGGTGCGGGCATTTCTGCCGACAGCGGCTTAAAAACTTTTCGCGATACAGGCGGATTGTGGGAAGGGCATAATGTGAATGATGTGGCAACGCCCGAAGGTTTTGCCAAAAATCCGCAATTAGTGATTGATTTTTACAACGCTCGCCGCCGCCAAAATAAAGCCGCACAGCCGAATGCCGCTCATTTGGCACTCAAAGAATTAGAACAATATTTCACCGTTTCTGTTATCACCCAAAATGTCGATAATCTGCACGAAAAGGCAGGTTCAGGCAGCGTTTTACATTTGCACGGCGAACTCAATAAACTGTGCAGCACGGTCGATAAAGATTATATTATCGACTGGTTTGACGACCAACCGTATGATTTACAAGACAAAAACGGCAATTTAATGCGTCCATTTATTGTGTGGTTCGGCGAAGCCGTGCCGAAAATTGATGACGCCATTCGCTTGGTTGAAACCGCCGACATTGTGCTGATTATTGGCACTTCTTTGGCGGTTTATCCTGCCGCAGGTTTGTATCAATTCGCCCCCAAAAACGCCGAAATTCACTTAATTGACCCCAACCCCACGCGTTTGGCAGGCATTAAAATCACCGCCCAAAACGCCGCCATTGGCGTGCCACTGGTTGCAGAAGATTTGATTCAACGGTTTGCATAAAAAAGCGTTTCAGGCTGCCTGAAATGGTATTGAAACATTAAGCACTAAATCATTTTTAGCAAAAAACCGCCCAAAAAGCGGTTTTAAAAGTATGTTAAGCCCATTTTCTTTTTATTTGCTTACCAGTTGCGTCATAAACATATATTTCCGCACCATTTTGAATGGTAACGGTTGAACTTGTGTAGTTTAATAGTTTGGCTTTTGGACCAACACCAATGCGTTTGGGTAAATCTTTACCTTCGTAATATACATTAAAACCACTTCCGCCATCAAATTCTACATAAATAATATTGAGTTGCTCTCTTACATAACTGTTACTGCGAGAAGAATTACTCGAACTACTGTGAGAAAAATTACTTGCACGACTTCTTTCTCTTTCCATTTCTCTTTCCATTTCTCTTTCCATTTCTCTTTCCATTTCTCTTCTTCTTTCTCGTCGTCTTTTTATTGTGTCATGAATTTCTGAAATATGTTGTAACGATCGTCCAATACTTGTGGATTCGATATTTTCTACGAAGCCAGCTCCCAAAAACTCTAACTCTTGTAAATTTTGCAAACTTCCCAAGCTGTCAGGCACTGTTTTAAGATTTTGACACCAACTTAAACATAGTTTCTGCAGGTTTTGCAATTGTCCAATGCTTTTAGGTAGATTTTTGAGATTTTCGCAATTGTGTAAATTCAATTCCTGCAAGTTGTGCAATTGTCCAATGCTTTTAGGCAGGGTTTTGAGGCTTTCGCAATTGTGTAAATTCAATTCTCGTAAGTTTTGCAACTGTCCAATGCTTTCAGGCAGGATTTCGAGATTTACACAATTCGTTAAATCTAATTCTTGTAAGTTTTGTAATTGTCCAATACTTTCAGGTAGCGTGGTGATTTTGTAATTACTTAAATCCAATGTTTGTAATTCTTGCCACCATTGAACAATGCTTTCGGGCAAGGTTTCGAGACTCTCAATTAAACTTGGTTCCAGTAAGTGTTTCAACTGAACAATACTTTCAGGTAGAGTTTTAATATTTTCACAATTGTTTAACTCTAATTCTTGCAAGTTTTGTAATTGTCCAATACTTTTGGGCAGGGTTTTGAGATTTTCGCACACATATAAATCCAATTTTTGCAAGTTTTGTAACTGTCCAATGCTTTCAGGTAAAGTTATGAGATTTTTGCAACCACTTAAATGCAATTCTTGCAAGTTTTGCAACTGTCCAATGCTTTCAGGCAAAGTTTTAAGATTTTCGCACCCATATAAATTCAATTTTTGCAAGTTTTGTAACTGCCCAATATTTTCAGGCAAAGTTTTGAGATTTTCGCAACTGCTTAAATACAATGTTTGCAAATTTTGCAACTGCCCAATACTTTCAGGCAGTGTTTTGAGATTTTCGCAATTACTTAAATATAATTCTTCCACTCCTTGCCATAGTGGTAATTGAAAAATATTTTCAGGTATGGTTTTAATATTTTTGCAATCACTTAAACCCAATTCTTGCAAGTTTTGCAACTGCCCAATGCTTTCAGGCAAGGTTTTGAGATTTTCGCAATTGCTTAAATTTAATTCTTGTAACTGTTGCAATTGTCCAATACTTTCAGGTAGCGTAGTGAGTTTTTCACAATAACTTAAATTCAATTCTTGTAATTGTTGCAATTGTCCAATACTTTCAGGCAAAGTTTCGAGTTTTT
>JAFWTP010000189.1 GCA_017518845.1 Neisseriaceae bacterium | reverse complement strand
TTTTTGCCGACAGCATTGACTGCACCAATATCAAAATTTATGCCGTGCCGTTTGACTGGTTAAAATTAAACACGGCAATGAGTTTTGGCGGACGCATTTATTTTCCACGCCGTTATTTTTGCGATGATTTTACGCAACAAAACTTGGCGATGAAACGCTGGTTTGTGCATGAAATCACCCATATTTGGCAGTCGCAAAACGGCTTTCCTGTGTTGTTTGCGGGCGTTTTAATTTTTTTATCGGGCGGCTATTTTTTTCAGGCAGCCTATCGTTATCAACATAAAATAAAAACACACAAAACCTTCGCAGAACTCAATATGGAACAACAAGCCGAAGTGATTGCTGACTTTTTTACAACAAATAACCCTGACGAAAAAAATCGCCTATTTTTCTTGCTTAAAGACTTTATTGTCCATCGTGATTGGGCAAAAAACCTGCCTAAATTTTTTGCTTAAAATATATCATATTGATATATCAATTAAATTTATTTATTTAATAATCACTATCAATAGTATATCAGTAAATGCTAATTTAGTTGTTTTCTTTGGCAATAATAGCAATATTTAATAACAAATAATCGGTTAATAGATTTTTGATTTATCTCAATAATGCCTATGCCTGAAATGCGTATAAAGACAAGTGCAGATTATCTGTATCACTCAAAAGAAAGGAACCTTACTATGAGTATTAAATCTCGCAAAGTTGTCTTGTCTGCCATTGTTGCTTCGTTGGCAATGAGTTCTGCGGCATTCGCAGACGCTGATAAAGACTTATTGGCACAAGCACAAGGGATTTTTAAACCCTTGCCTACTTTCGATGAAATGCAAAAAGTGAAAAAAGTAACTGATGCACAAATCAAATTAGGTCAAGCATTGTTCTATGACCCACGCTTGTCTGCTGACCAAGTGCAAGCATGTAACACTTGCCACAACTTGGCTACATACGGTGTGGATAACCAATCTTTCTCCAAAGGTGTTACTGGCGGCTTCGGCGGTCGTAACGCACCTTCTGTTTTGAACTCTTCTTTGTTTATCGCCCAATTCTGGGACGGTCGTGCCAAAGATGTGGAAGAACAAGCAGGTGGCCCAATGCTCAACCCTGCCGAAATGGCTATGCCTAACGAAGCAGCAGTTGAAAAAGTATTGCGTTCTATCCCTGGCTATCAACCCATGTTTGACGCTGCATTCGGTAAGAGTGCAAACAATGTGAATTTCAAAAATGCTACCGCTGCAATCGGTGCATTTGAACGCACATTGCTGACTCCTACTCGCTTTGACCAATACTTGCGTGGCGATGTGAATGCTTTGAATAAAGAAGAAAAAGCAGGCTTGAAAGCCTTTATCGATGTTGGTTGCGTGGCTTGCCACACTGGCGTTGGTATGGGCGGCGACCAATATCAAAAATTCGGTTTGGTTGATGGTCCTTACTGGAAATTCACAGGCTCCAAAAAACCTGACGAAGGTCGCTTTGAAGTTACCAAATCTGACGCAGATATGAATGTATTCCGCGTACCAGGCTTGCGTAATGTGGCTCGCACCTATCCATACTTCCACGACGGCTCTGTTTGGAGTTTGGAAAAAGCGGTTGAAATTATGGGTCAAGCACAGTTAGGTCAAAAAATGAAAGCCAAAGATGTGAAGAGCATCGTTACTTTCTTGAACGCCTTAACTGGTGAAGTATCTGCACAAGCACGCACAATGCCAATTCTGCCTGCCGCAGGTCCTAACACCCCACATCATGACCATCACAAATAAGTAGTTGCGTTTCCCTGACTACGAACAAAGGCGACTTCGGTCGCCTTTTTTGTTTTTAGGCAGCCTGAAAACAGTGAGCAGTTAGTAGTGAGTAGTGAGCAGTTGTTCCGTCAAGCCTTACGGCTTGACGGATATTTTTTTAGATAACGCTTCAATTGTTTTTTAGGCAGCCTGAAAGAATAAATCGAAGCGTTATCTAAAAATAAATCTGTTTTGCCTGATAAGGCAAAACGAAACAACTGCTCACTACTCACTGCTCACTAATTAAAATCTTAATCTATTTATCATCTATCTGTAATACAATGCCCTTTTTAGGCTGCCTGAAAATATGATGAAAAAAATCTCACTTCTTTTGGCGTTTATGCTCACCGCTTGTGCTACGCAGACGGTGAATACAGAAATGTCGCCCACAATCAGCGACACATTTCGTTATTTGCCACAAGGTGAAAAAAGCGATTTACGCCACTGGTATCAGGCTTGGCAAGACCCTGTTTTATCGGATTTAATTCGCACAGGCGTTGAAGAAAATTTTACCGTTCAGGCAGCCTTATTGCGTGTTCAAGCGGCAAATGAATATGCCCAAACTGCCCAAGCCGATTTACTGCCCAAAGCAGGTGTGTCTGGCAATTTTGGGTATCAAAATGTTTCCATAGATAACCCATTGAAAGATAATCCGTTTTTATCGCCTTTGATGCCTGAAAAAATGAAAATAGATGACGGTTTAATTGCTTTGGGTTTTTCTGCGTCGTGGGAACCTGATATTTTTGGTAAAAAAACCGCAGACGCAGACAGCGTGGCGTTTCAAGCCTTGTCGGCACAGGAACAAACGGCATTTTTGCAACAGGCGATTGCGGCAAAAATTGCGGTCTTGTATTGTCAAATTGTCGCAAACGACAAAACCTTGCATTTAATTGATAAAAATATAAATATAATCAAAGAGTTACAACGATACGCACAAGGGCGTTTTCAGGCAGGTCTTGCACAAAAAGCAGATATTTTAGAAACGCAAATGGCTCGCGAAAAATTAGTGGCACAAAAAACGCTGTTAATCACCCAACGAGCCGAACAAGAACAGCAACTTGCTGTTTTAATAGGAAAAAATCCGCAATCGTTTAGGCTGCCTGAAAACCCAAATGCCCTACCGAAAACGCCGCCTGCTCCCACAGGTTTTGTGCCGTCTGATATTTTGCTTATGCGTCCTGATATATCCGCCAAAGCCGCTACGGTTCAACAAGCAGCGGCATCTGTTGCGTCTGCCAAAGCCGATTTACTGCCCCGTTTTACCGTGCAATTTTTGGGCGAAACAGGCAAAATCGGCTTATCTACGGACGGCGTTGGTTTTAGTGGCACGCTGTTTAACGCAGGCGTGCAAGTGCCGATTTTTACCGCAGGTCGCATAAAGCACAATATTTCAGCCAAAGAAGCCGAATTAAACGCCGCTATGGCAGATTATCAACAACAAGTGTTAAACGCCTTGCAAGAAGTGGATACGGCATATCACACGCGGATTTTATTAGACAAACGCTCGCAACAATTAGGCACGGCACACACAACGGCAAAACAACACCACAACGCCCAAAAGCGTTTGTTTGCGAATGGCTACGCCCTATACAACGAAGTTTTGCGAGCCAAATTAGACGAAATTGCCGTTGAACAAGAACAAATCAATACAAATCGAGACCGCCATTTAAGCACGATTGCACTCTATCGAGCGTTGGGGGCAAAACCCGAATGAAATATTTTTCAGGCAGCCTGAAAAAATAATGTCAAGGTAAAGATAATGGACGAACAATATATTGATGAATTACAACAAGCAGAAAATGAATTTAATAAAAAGAATTATTCTGCCGCTTTAAATATCTTTTTTGAGTTAGCACATAAAAATTGTGTTCAGGCTCAATATCGTTTGGCACAACTGTATGATTATTCAGATAGTTATTATATTCACGGCATAGGAAATATTAAAGAAAATCCGCAACAGGCTTTTTATTGGTATCAAAAAGCCGCTAAAAATGGACACGCTTTTGCTCAACATAATTTAGCATACTGTTATGAAATTGGTTATGGTGTAGAAGAAAATTTAAGTCAAGCCGTTTATTGGTATCAACAAGCCGCTGATAATGGTGATAATTACGCACAAAATAATCTTGCACATAGTTATTTTAATGGTATCGGTGTTGAAAAAGATATTCAAAAATCCATTCAATATTGGCAACTTTCAGCAAATGCAGGAAATGAAAAAGCGGCAAAACATTTGGCTTGTATTTATTTAGATGGTGAATATATTAAACAAGATATTAAATTAGGTATTTTTTTACTAAAAAAATCGGCAAGTAAAGGATTTATTGACGCTGTGCTTTTATTAGGAGAAATATACGAAAATGGATTATATAATATACAAAAAGATGAAAAAAAAGCATTAAAATTATACAAACAATTTATTCAACAGGAAGACACATTTTATCATTCCGAAGAAGTGCTTTATCGTATTGTTAAAATGTATATTGAAGGTTGTGGAACAGAACAAAATTTAAAACAAGCAAAAAAATATTTGTCTAAAATATGTAAATATTCAAAAGAATATAAAGAACTGAAACAATTATTAAATAAAATAAGTTAATTTGATTAAAATTTTCAGGCAGCCTGAAACATAGTTCAACGAACGCAGTGAAGTTAAAAAGGAATAAGCAAATGAAAAAATTAAAAAAATTTATTTTCCCCTTATTGATGATTGTTGCCATTGCAGGTTTTTTGGCGTATCAAAAAATATCTGCCGATAAAGATAAGCTGCCTGAAAACATTATTGCGGGCAATGTGCGTTTGGAAATGGGTCGCACCGATATTGCGTCTTTGTATGCGGGCAAAATTGAAGACATTTTTGTGAATGAAGGCGATGAAGTTTTGGCAGGACAAGATTTGGTGAAGTTGGAAGATACGCAAGCCACAACCCAGTTGGCGGCAGCAACGGCGGCGAAAATGCGTGCCGAAGCAGCGTTATCTGCCCAAAAACAAAAACAGGCAAATGCTGATTTGGATTTGAAAAATGCCCAAAATTTATATAAAGAAAACTTGGTTTCGACCAGTGAATTGCAAAAACGCCAAATTCAAGCCAAAGCGGAACATTCGGGCATAGACGCGGCAAATGCCGCCGTTGCCGAAGCAAATGCCCAAGTTTTACGCATTGAAAATATCCACAACGATATGACGCTGAAAGCCCCGATTGACGGCAGCGTGGAATATCGCTTGGCAGATAAGGGCGAAGTGGTTGGTGCGGGTATGAAAATTATCTCCCTGCTTGACCCGTCTGATATTTCCGCACAAATCTTTGTGCCTGTGGGCAGGCTGCCTGAAATTGCAGTCGGCGATGACGCACGCATTGTGATTGACGGCTTGGACGCAGTTTTTCCTGCGAAAGTGTCGTTTATTGCCAACCAAGCACAATTTACGCCCAAATATGTGGAAACCAAAAGCGAACGCGAAAAATTGATGTTCCGTGTGAAATTAGTTATCGATAAAGATATTGCTTTGAAATATAAACACTATCTTAAAGGCGGATTAACCGCAACGGCATATATTAGCACAAATAAAAATTTCCCCGAAAATTTGACGGTGAAATTACCAAAAGAATAAGTTTCAGGCAGCCTGAAAGCAATGTAATGAAATAAAAAATGAACACCCCCATTCTCACCGTCTCCAATCTCACTCACCGCTATGGCAAAACAATAGCGGTTGATAATGTTTCTTTTTCCTTAAATCAAGGGGTTACCGTGGCTTTGGTAGGCTCGGACGGTGTGGGAAAATCTACGCTTTTATCACTGATTGCAGGCACAAAAAAGCGGCAGTCAGGCGAGATTGAAATTTTGGGCATTCGTCCCAAAACACAAGCCAACCGCAATTATTTGGCACGAAAAGTAGCCTTTATGCCGCAGGGTTTGGGGCGGAATTTGTATCCTACGCTCACGGTGATGGAGAATATCGACTTTGCCGCACGGCTGTATAGCCTGCCTGAAAAGGTACGGCAAGCCACGATAGACCGCTTACTTAAAGCCACTGGGCTGTTTGCGTTTCAAGACCGTCCTGCGGGCAAGTTATCGGGCGGTATGAAACAGAAGTTAAGTCTGTGTTGTGCTTTAATTCATCAGCCCGATATTTTGATTTTGGACGAGCCCACCACTGGTGTTGATCCTTTGTCTCGCCGTCAGTTTTGGGAATTGACTGACCGTTTGCGTGGCGAATTTCCGCAAATGACGATGATTGTGGCAACGGCTTATATGGAAGAAGCCCAACGCTTTGAATATTTGTTAGGCATGCACGGCGGCAAGTTGCTTTTCTGCGATTTACGAGAAAGCGTCTTAAAACAAACACATACCAGCACGGTTGAAGACGCGTATCGCAAAATGCTGCCTGAAAAATCAGACGACAACACGCCGCTTTATATTCC
>JAFWTP010000188.1 GCA_017518845.1 Neisseriaceae bacterium | reverse complement strand
GCTTATGCTCAATCTTGTGTTGGTTTTTCATACGAAAAAGGGAAAGGGGTTACCCAAGATTATGCCAAAGCCGTTGAGTGGTATCAAAAAGCCGCACAACAGGGAGATATAAATGCACAAAATAATTTAGGAACTATGTATAAAGACGGCAATGGTGTTCCCCAAGACTATAAACAAGCGTTTGAATTATTTAAAAAAGCAGCACAAAAAGGAGAAGCAACTGCACAATATAATTTGGGTATTATGTACATTAAAGGACAAGGTGTTTCACAAGATTATATCGAAGCCAAAAAATATTTTATTCAGGCAGAACAAGGGTTTAAGCAAAAATGTAATAGTAAAGATAAATCATCTTGTGAAAATTTAACAGAAGTTAAAAAAATTATAGAACGATTAGACGAAATCGATAAAATTACTGAAAAAATTTTTCAACTTAACTAAAAATGATTTTAACACAAGGATTTTATTACACAAATGACAAACTTTTTTCGTGCCATTGGGCGATTTACCATTGAATTTATTCGTGGTTTGGGGGCGACAGTTTTGTTTTTACTCAACATACTGTTGCGTTCGGCAGACAGTGTTAAACGCCCCCGTTTAACCATTCGCCAACTTTATTTTTCGGGCGTAATGTCCATTCTTATTGTGGCGGTATCGGGCTTGTTTATGGGTATGGTTTTGGGCTTGCAGGTGTATAACATTTTGGTGCAGTTCAAAGCCGCCGATGTATTGGGCTTTGCCGTTGCCGCGTCTTTATTGCGAGAAATTGGTCCCGTGTTGGCGGCGTTGCTGTTTGCCAGCAGTGCAGGCAGTGCCATGACCAGCGAAATTGGCTTAATGAAAACCACAGAACAGTTGGAAGCCATGAATGTGATGGCGGTTAATCCTGTGGCACGCGTGGTTGCACCACGCTTTTGGGCAGGGGTGATTTCTATGCCTTTGCTTGCCGCCATTTGTGATGTGTCGGGCATTTACGGAGCGTACTTAATTGGCGTAAAACATTTGGGCTTGGACGCTGGCATTTTTTGGTCGCAAATGCAGGCAGGCGTGGATTGGCATTATGATGTTTTAAATAGCATTATTAAATCGTTTGTGTTTGGTATTGCGATTGCGTTAATTGCTGTATTTCAAGGCTTTCACGCACACGCAACCGCCGAAGGCATTTTGCGAGCAACTACGCGTACGGTAGTGATTTCGTCTTTGGCGATTTTGGCGTTGGATTTTGTATTAACCGCATTTATGTTTATAGGGTGAAATAATTGGAACATAATAAATGCACTGTTTTTTATGAAATATGGCAAATGCAATGTTGTGGTAAGCCTTTTGCCGTAGGTGATAGAATAAAATGGGTTGTTACGAATGATACGGAAGATATTTTAAGTGCGGTTAATTTAGGAAAAATTGATTATTGTTACGAAGCACATACAAATAAAGGGCGTTTTTGGGCATTACAGGGTAAAGTAGAACGGATTTTTATTTTGTACCAAAAATATGAACCTGAAAAGAATAAGCCTAACTTTTCGGTGCCTGTGCAGGGCAAATTGATAGAAGTTCATCGTGTGCAAGATTCTGAAAAAGATAAAGACGGTATGGAAGCCTGTGCATTTTTGGTTGAAATAAGCAATTTTG
>JAFWTP010000187.1 GCA_017518845.1 Neisseriaceae bacterium | reverse complement strand
CTATTTGTTATGTCTTCGTTTTTCTGTGCTACTACGCCTTGAACTGTTGTATCCATATCTACCAGTTTTACAGGGGTCTCAACAAGGCAAAACATAAAATGGCTCACTTTTTCAGGCTGCCTGAAAAAAAATTTCTTTTTACTGCTTGAAATATTTTTAATCGCCACTATATACCGTTCATCTTGAATGTCGCCGTGTGAAAAAGCGGCGTTTGTGTTTATTTTTTTGGAGAATATTCTGATGAAAATCCGTCCTTTACATGACCGTGTTGTGGTCAAACGCGTAGAAGCCGAAGAAAAAACCGCTTCGGGTATTGTTTTGCCAGGTTCTGCCGCTGAAAAACCTGATATGGGTGAAGTGTTGGCTGTGGGTAGCGGCAAATTGTTGAAAAACGGCGAACGCTTAACCTTGGATATTAAAGTGGGCGATAAAGTGTTGTTCGGCAAATACAGCGGTCAAACCGTCAAAGTTGATGGCGAAGAACTGATGGTCATGCGTGAAGAAGATATTATGGGTATCTTGGAATAACCTTTTGATTTTATGGAGTTTTAATTATGGCAGCAAAAGAAGTTCAATTCGGTAATGACGCTCGTCAAAAAATGGTGGCTGGTGCGAATGTTTTGGCTAATGCGGTGAAAGTTACTTTGGGTCCCAAAGGTCGCAATGTGGTGTTGGATAAAGCGTTCGGCGGCCCAACGATTACCAAAGACGGTGTAACCGTTGCCAAAGAAATTGAATTAAAAGACAAATTTGAAAATATGGGTGCCCAAATGGTGAAAGAAGTGGCGTCCAAAACCAACGATGTGGCAGGGGACGGCACTACAACCGCAACCGTTTTAGCCCAAGCGATTGTCGCCGAAGGTATGAAATATGTAACCGCAGGCATGAATCCGATGGACTTAAAACGCGGTATCGACAAAGCAGTTGGCGTGTTGGTTGAAGAATTGAAAAAAATCAGCAAACCTTGCGACACTTCCAAAGCAATCGAACAAGTGGGTTCAATTTCTGCTAATTCAGACGAATCTGTGGGCAAAATCATTGCCGAAGCGATGGAACGCGTGGGCAAAGAGGGCGTGATTACCGTTGAAGACGGCAAATCTTTGGAAAACGAACTCGATGTGGTTGAGGGTATGCAGTTTGATCGCGGCTATTTGTCGCCTTACTTCATCAACGATCCTGAAAAACAAATCGCAGGTTTGGATAATCCATTTGTATTGTTGTTCGACAAAAAAATCAGCAATATCCGCGACTTATTGCCTGTTTTGGAACAAGTGGCAAAAGCAGGTCGTCCATTGTTGATTATTGCCGAAGATGTGGAAGGCGAAGCGTTAGCCACATTAGTGGTGAATAATATTCGTGGCATTTTGAAAACCGTTGCCGTGAAAGCCCCTGGCTTTGGCGATCGCCGCAAAGCAATGTTGCAAGATATTGCCATTTTGACTGGCGGCACGGTGATTTCCGAAGAAGTCGGCTTGTCGCTTGAAAAAGCCACGATTGACGATTTGGGTCAAGCCAAACGCATTGAAATCGCCAAAGAAAATACCACCATTATTGACGGTGTGGGTGATAAAGCCTTGATTGACGCACGCGTTGCCGAAATTCGCCAACAAATCGAAACTTCAACCAGCGATTACGACAAAGAAAAATTGCAAGAACGCGTTGCCAAACTTGCAGGTGGCGTAGCTGTAATTAAAGTTGGTGCAGCAACCGAAGTAGAAATGAAAGAGAAAAAAGACCGTGTTGATGACGCTCTGCACGCCACGCGTGCCGCAGTGGAAGAGGGCGTGGTTGCAGGCGGCGGCGTTGCCTTGTTGCGTGCCAGAAGTGCAGTGAAAAAACTCGAAGGTGCCAACGCCGACCAAAACGCAGGTATTCAAATTGTTCTCAAAGCAGTTGAAGCTCCATTGCGTCAAATCGTTGCCAACGCAGGCGATGAGCCGTCTGTGGTTGTGAATAATGTGTTAAACGGCAAAGACAACTTTGGCTTTAACGCAGGCAATGGCGAATATGGCGATATGATTGAAATGGGCGTGTTAGACCCAACCAAAGTAACCCGTACCGCATTGCAACACGCAGCCAGTGTGGCAGGCTTAATGCTCACCACAGACGCAATGATTGCCGAATTGCCCGAAGATAAATGCGGCTGCTCACACGGCGGCGGCGACATGGGCATGGGCGGAATGGGCGGCATGGGCGGAATGATGTAATTCGCTGATTGTTGCTGATAAAAAAACCTTTCAGGAAAAACCTTTCAGGCTGCCTGAAAGGTTTTTTTGTGGGGAAATGGTGTTTCAGACAGCCTGAAAATTTGCACTTATTTGATTATCAAATCATCATCTTTAAGCAATCCTTGCTTTTCTGTGAATAATTTTTCACAATCTTCTACGCTGATTTTACCTGCAACAAACTTTTCATATAGTTTTAGCAGTGTTTTGGTTTCAATTATCAAACAATGATTTCTATTTGCAAGATTAATTTGCGTTTCATGTACAGGCTCACGCTCATTAACAGGTTTATTTCTCAATGGATTTATGATAAGTACTTGATAAATATTTTCCTTTTTTCCTTCTTCTTGGATTTTATCCATGTATCCCTGATAATGAACATCAGTTTGACTTATATGCTCGTTTTTAATGTTGCTGGTTATCCCTTTGATTTCTCCAATGATTGTGTATTTTTCTTTCTTGATTATAAAATCTTCTTTCTTTTTATCTACAAATTCGTTGAGATTATAAGAAAAAATCTTTTCAAGAATAGAGAAAACAACTTCAACAAGTTGTTCACCGTTGGAATAGAGTATAGATTTTATTCGTTCGTTTTCTTGTAATTGATTATTAGCGTCAGCAATACGATTATTCAGTTTGCTTATCTCTTGCTTGCATTCTTCTATTGTATTTAATAATTTTTCATCATTTAAAATTTTAATCTCTTTTATCCATTCTGGTTTTTCTTCAATAGATTTATCGGGAAACAAATATTTTAAGAAATTATCTAATTTGTCTTTTGTCTTTAAAACATCAAGCGTTGTATGGTAAATATCATTGCCAAATGATATGGTTGTCGGCTTTTCGCCACATTGAGATTTTGTTAAAGGTTCTACCTGTTCATCAAAGAAAAAACTTGCTTTATATTCTTGTTCCGCAATTTTTGTGGTTGTGTTTTCATGAACAAGACAATTTTGAATACAGTTATCTTTTGGTGTTGCTGAATTGCAAACAAATTTAATTAAATCAGGAAGATTTTTCAAATTTTCTTTTTGATAGTAATCATCACGATATTTATTATAACGATAATTAGTATTATGGGGAAGAATATAAATAACAATGGATTTCTTTTTTCTCATTACCATTTGAGAAATATGTTGAATATCTTTAATTCTATTGATACTAGTTGTTTCACTATAATTATGGCACCATAAGTTCTCTGATGATAAATCAATTAAATTGATGTCGAACTCATCAGGTGATTGCAGGTCGGACAAGGAAGAGAATTTTAAATTTTGACTCTCTAACCAATGGGAATTACTAATCTTATAGTTCATTACCCAACGGAGATTACTATCTGTTATTACTTGAACTTTCATTTTTTTCTACCTTGTGTCTAAAATAAAAAATATTTTTCAGGCTGCCTGAAAAAGTATTGAGCAATCGTTTTTTGTTAAGGATATTTGTAATGTTACTGTAAGCAAAATAATTATGCAATGAAAAAACGCCCCTGCGGTGTGGCGTTTTTAGCCGATAGGCGTTGCTTTTTCATCGTTTAGGCTGCCTGAAAACATTTTGTGCTGCGTGGGCAACAAGTTGCCCACCCTACAACAAAACCTGCGGTTTTGCGGTGGGCTGCAAGCCCACCCTACGGCGTTTCTGTATTCTTTCAGGCAGCCTGAAACTATTTTATCTTCCCTGCCAATTTTTGGCGAATGGCGTCTAATCTGGCGTTGCCTTCTGTCTGGCTCACAATCGGTGCGGTGTTTTTTCTGCCGAAAATTTGTATATCCTCAAACGGCATTTCAGATAAAAAACGAGATGGCTCGTTAAATTGCCAATGCCCTGCTCGTTTGCGTTTAATGGCGTGCGTTACGGTAAGCGTTTGCTTGGCACGCGTAATGCCCACATACATCAGCCGCCGCTCTTCGTCTAAATTGCCCTCGTCAATGCTGTCTTGGTGCGGAAATAAACCCTCTTCGCACCCCGCCAAAAATACAAAAGGATATTCCAAACCTTTGGCAGAATGTAGCGTACTCAAATGCACCGCGTCCGTTTCTTCTTGTTTTTGATTGTCTAAAATATTCAGCAGGGCGATATTTTGCGTGATTTCAAATAGATTTTTTTCATCGCTTTTGCGGGCTATCCAATCGACAAAATCTTGCACATTCTGCCAGCGAATTTCGCCGCTTTTGCCGTCATTATTGTCTAATAAATAGCGTTGATAGCCAATATCATCAAGCATTTGTTGCAAAATGTGGGCAGCGTTTTTTGTTTCTGCCAACGCTCGATAATGTGCGATAAACGCTAACCATTTTTCCATTGCACTTTGGGCGTGGCGTGGCAAAACGCTTAATGCACCTTGTCGGCGTGCCGCGTCATACAGACTTTGCCCAAATTGGCGGGCTAATTCATTTAATTTGCTCATCGTACTTTCGCCAATGCCGCGTTTGGGCGAAGTTGCCGCACGCAAAAAGGCTTGGTCATCATCGGGATTGGTTAAAAGCCGCATATACGCCAAAATATCTTTGATTTCCGCCTTATCAAAAAAACTTTGTCCGCCCGAAATGCGGTAGGGAATGCGTGCGTTTCGCAAGGCTTCTTCAAACACGCGTGCCTGATGATTGCCACGATACAACACAGCAAAATCAGAAAATTTTGCGTTTTTAATCAAACGGTTATGCTGAATTTTGTTCGCAATCGTATCCGCTTCGTGCTGCTCGTCCTGACAAGTCAAAATCTGCACAAAATCACCGTCCGCATATTGGGACCACAGTTTTTTATCAAATAATTTGGGATTATGAGCAATCACCGCATTAGCCACACGCAAAATGCGTTGCGTAGAACGATAATTTTGCTCTAACTTAATGATTTTTAAGTTTTTATAATCGTCCTGCAATTTTTTTAAGTTAGCAATATCCGCCCCACGCCACGCATAAATGCTCTGGTCATCATCGCCCACAACCGTAAATCGGGCTTCATTGCCCGTTAAATGACGCAATAGAGCATACTGACAAGCATTTGTGTCCTGACATTCATCAACCAAAAGATAACGCAATTTCATCTGCCACTGATATTTAATGTCGGCATTGTCCTGAAAAAGCAAACACGGCAGACGAATTAAATCATCAAAATCCACAGCGTGATACGCCGATAATGTGGCGTTATAAGACGCATACGCATTCGCCGCCTGTTTTTCCCAGTCATTTTGAGCCGCCAAAATTGCCTGTTCAGGCGAAATTAACGCGTTTTTCCATAAAGAAATTTGATGCTGAATATGAAAAATTTGCTCCTTACCTGTGGTGCTCACCAATTCCGTGAGAATTTTGGCACAATCGGTTGAATCTAAAATAGAAAAGCGTTTTTTCAAACCCAAATGTGCCGCTTCTTGACGAATAATTTTCAAACCCAAAGCGTGAAAAGTACAAATATTCAGGCTGCCTGAAACCGTGTTTGACACCATAGACGCAATGCGTTCTCGCATTTCTTGTGCGGCTTTATTGGTAAAAGTAATCGCTGCAATTTGTTGCGGTTGATAGCCCACATTCTGCACCAAATGCACAATCTTGCCCGTGATAACTTTGGTCTTACCACTGCCCGCACCCGCCAAAACCAGCAAGGGCGAATCTAAATAATAAACGGCTTGTAATTGTTGGGGGTTAAATTGAGAAAACATAATCAAAATTTCAGGCTGCCTGAAAAGGGCGTATTTTATCATTGATATTATTTTCGATAATGAGCAATTAGGTTTTATGTTTTGCCTATCGGCAAAACGAATTATATATGGGGACTTCTAAAAATTAAAAAACAGATAGACAGTCAATTTTATTTCTGTCACACGGATTAGAAATCTATTGTTTATTATAAAGATTTTGCGTTAGCAAAATCCAATCCGTGTGACATTTAAAAAAATATAAAAAATTATTGTAACTGAATTTTTAGAAGTTCCCATATAGATAATGCTTCGATATTCTTTTCAGGCAGCCTGAAACGCTTTGATTTGATTGATTAAATCATCACGCACCGTTTGTGGATTTTGGCTGTAATCGTATAGTGGCAGGTTAAAACTGCGTAGCCATGTGATTTGGCGTTTGGCTAACTGGCGTGTGGCGGCAATGCCTTGATGAACAAAGGTTTGAAAATCGGTTTCACCTGATAAATGTTGCCACGCTTGGCGATAGCCCACGCACCGCATAGACGGATAATCCAGCGTTAAAGTAGGATATTTTGTTTTCAGGCAGCCTACTTCGTCTAAAAAACCGTTATTTATCATAGTATTAAAGCGTTTTTCAATCGCTTCATGCAAGCGTTTTCTATCATTTGGCATTAAGCCAAACGCTGTAACGCTTAACGCAGGCGTTTGTGGTTGCTTTAATAAAACGCTCATCGGAAACCCTGTTAGGCGAAACACTTCTAACGCCCGCTCTATGCGTTGGCTGTCATTAGGTTTGATTTTCGCCGCCGTATCAGGGTCAATTTTTTGCAATTCGCCATATAAATAATTTAAGCCGTATTGTTCTTTTTCGTTTTGCAAAACACTTCGCACCGCTTCATCGGCAGACGGTAGATGATTTAGCCCTTGCGTTAAAGCCCGAAAATACATCATTGTGCCGCCCACAATCAGCGGAATATTGCCGCGTGCTGAAATTTCATTGCACAAACGCACACAATCGGCGACAAAATCCGCCGCAGAATAAGATTGTAGCGGTGTTTTTATGTCGATTAAATGGTGCGGACAAGTGGCAAGTTCAGCCTGCGTTGGCTTGGCTGTGCCTATATTCATATCCTGATAAATCAAGGCAGAGTCCATACTGATGATTTCAATCGGCAAAACATTTGCCAAGCGTAACGCCAAAGCGGTTTTTCCTGTGGCAGTCGCACCGATAATGGCAAAAACGGGGTTCATTGTGTTGTATTCATATTTATCGAAATATCGACATATTATAGTAAAATAAACCCTTTTCAGGCTGCCTGAAATTGAAATAGAAAGCAAAACTATGTCAATGTCTTTACATTTGGAAGTGGTTATTCGTCAAGCACACCGCATTGCGGCGAAGAATCGTTGTGAGTTTGTGGCTGTGGAACATTTGTTAATGGCTTTGATTTTGGATTCCAAAGCCAAAGCCATTTTAACGGCGTGCGAAATCAATTTATCTTTGTTAATCAAAGACTTGGTTGATAGTGTTTCCAAAACCATTCCAACGCTGCCTGAAAAAGTGGATAAAGAACCTGTGCCGTCTTTGGGTTTTCGTAATGTTATTCAGCAGGCGATGATTCAAGCCAAATCGTCTGATAAGGTGTTGGTTGATACCGATGACGCTTTATTGGCGGTGCTACGCAGTGAAAATTCGCATGCGGCGTTTGCTTTGCAAAAACAGGGTTTATCGCAACAAAAATTGATTAAGGCGATTGTTGAAAAAAGAGACGGTCAGGCGAATATTTGGACAAATAATAAGAAAAACGGTAAAGACGGCAAAGAACAAAAAAATCCATTGGACGCTTTTACCACTCATCTGAATGAAGAGGCCAAAGCAGGGCGGTTAGACCCGCTCATCGGTAGGCTGCCTGAAATGCAAAGAATGATGCAAATTTTGTGCAGACGGCAGAAGAATAATCCGCTGTTAGTAGGCGAAGCGGGTGTGGGTAAAACCGCTTTGGCAGAGGGTTTGGCAAGTCAAATTGTCGCCGATACCGTGCCTGATGTCTTAAAAAACGCCCAAGTCTATTCTTTGGATATGGGGGCTCTGTTGGCTGGCACAAAATATCGTGGCGACTTTGAAGCCCGCATTAAGGCGGTGTTAAAGGCTTTGGATAAAATTGATAACGCCATTTTGTTTATTGATGAAATTCACACCATTATCGGGGCAGGTCGTTCCAGCGAAGGGGTAACAGACGCGGCAAATTTACTCAAACCCGCTCTCGCCAAAGGCAAATTGCGGTGTATTGGGGCAACCACTTATCAGGAATATCGCACTATTTTCGATAAAAATCATGCCTTAAATCGGCGTTTTCAAAAAATCGACATTCCCGAACCCACGATTGATGAGACGGTTGAAATTCTCAAAGGTTTGCGAAATGCGTTAGAAACACACCACAGTGTGAAATATACCGATGAAGCCTTGCTGGCGGCGGCGGAATTATCGCAAAAACACATTAACGAACGCTTTTTGCCTGACAAAGCGATTGATATTTTGGACGAAACGGGTGCCATGCAGCACATTCTGCCCGAAGAAGAACGCGTGGCAGTGATTGATACGCCGCAAATTGAAAGCGTTTTGGCAAAAATTGCCCGCATTCCCGAAAAAACAGTCAATAGCGATGATAAGGAAGTGTTAAAAGGGCTTTCAGGCTGCCTGAAACAACGCATTTTCGGACAAGATGAAGCGGTTGATAGTGTGGTTAATGCGGTGAAACTTGCACGCAGTGGTTTGGGGCTGCCTGAAAAACCAACAGGCTGTTTCTTGTTTGCAGGGCCTACGGGTGTGGGCAAAACCGAGTTAGCACGGGCTTTGGCAGACGCATTAGGCATTGGTATGATTCGTTTTGATATGTCCGAATACATGGAACAGCACGCTGTGGCACGCTTAATCGGTGCACCGCCAGGTTATGTTGGTTTCGAGCAAGGCGGTTTGCTGACAGACGCAGTGCATAAACAGCCGCACGCCGTGTTGCTGTTAGACGAATTAGAAAAAGCCCACCCCGATATTTACAATATTTTATTGCAAATTATGGACTACGGCGTTTTGACCGATAACAACGGCAGAAAAAGCGATTTTCGCCACATTATTTTAATTATGACCACCAACGCAGGGGCAGAAGATATGGCACGGCAAAGCATAGGCTTTGCTTTGGGCGACAACAGCAAAGGGGCAGACGAAGCCTTAAAACGCACATTCACGCCTGAATTTCGCAACCGCTTGGACAGCATTGTGTCGTTTGCCCCATTGGGCGAAGCCAGTATCGAACAAATCGTGGAAAAATTCCTGTGCGAATTGCAATTACAATTAGCCGAACAAAGCGTGATTGCCACATTCACCGACACGCTCAAACACTATTTCGCCCATCACGGCTTTGACGACAAAATGGGGGCAAGACCACTACGCCGCTTAATTCAAAGCAAACTGCGACAACCTTTGGCAGATGAATTACTGTTCGGCGAACTCGCCCACGGCGGCACGATAGAAATTGATTGCGATGATAATGGCAATATGATTTTTCATCGGCAAGATGAAGAGATAGAAGTGGTTTAGTGGTAGGGTGGGCAACTTGTTGCCCACGCGGTTAAATTATTGTTCAATAACAAAATAATTTTTCAGGCAGCCTAAAAATATAAACAAAAGCGTGGGCAACAAGTTGCCCACCCTACGCACTTTAAAACTACATCGTAAAAGCCCAACAGGTCGGAATTTTCTTTAATACCAATGAATAATCAACGCCGCAGGCAGATACCTGAAAATTAATCTGTTTGTTGCCATTCTTTATTTTGACTATCGATTTTCCAATTATTATTTTCAATATCTTTGCAAGTAGCGTGAAAATTAAATGGTTCAGGAAATGATTGATCTTTCAATGATGACAAAGTGTCAAAATGCATATCAAATGTTTCGACTGCTCGCAAACGGTGATAAATTTCGTGTTCTTCTTTATCCAAAAGAAATCACCAGGACGAATGTAAGGTGCATAAAATCTCCAATTACCTTTTTTGTCTTGAAACTCTAAATAAAAATCTCGAAAGGCAGTTTTGGAGTAGTTGGAAATTCTAATCCCCCATAAGCCCTGATTGTTTTGTGTTGGCGAAAAGGGAACACCATGCACCCAGTCGATGATAAGCAGTTGAATTTGGGCTTTTTCTTTTTCTTGTTGGTGTTGTAGCATGGATTTTTCTTTGTTTTTCATTTCTTTATAAGTAAAATAAACCGTAATAATTGCACTTAAACTTGCTATACTACTCAAAAAACTTGCTATATTGCTCCAAAAACTCACCATTATCTCCTAAACATTGTTTCAGGCAGCCTAAAAATATGAAACAAAAGCGTGGGCAACAAGTTGCCCACCCTACGCACTTTAAGACTACATCGTAAAAGTCGGACGCGGATTATCCAATAAGCCCAATAAGTTTTTTTCAATAAATTCTTTGGCTTGCTTGCCAATTTCGTCCGCTGGAAAAGCGAAGCCAACACCAGTGGGTTTCACTGTGGAAGTGCTTTTTGGGTTAAACCACACGGCTTTGCACATCATGGGAAAGGGTTTTTCGTTTTCCATAATGTCCAAAATAATCATTTGGTTTTCGCCCATTTTGTATTGCGTATTGGTGGAAATAAAAATGCCGCCCATTTTCAAAAAACGCATATAAGAATGATATAACAGCGTACGGTCTTTAATGGCGACTTTAATCGGTAATTTTGCAGGTCCTGCTTGTGCCATAATGCTTTATTCCTTTTATAAAGTTAATTTTAAATAATCAATCAGCAAATATTCTATCGTAAGTTTAACATTAAGGGTGTGTTGTCCGTAAGGTACAAGGCGAATTGATTGGTCATATAGGGCAAAAATGTCGCTAAAATCCAACTTATCGGCTAATTCGGTGAGTTTTTTGGCGTGTTGTGGATAAAACAGCACTTCTTCGTCATCACCGTGCAACGCCGCAATTAAATCCACTAACCATTTATTAAACCATTCTAAAAACAAAGACAGCGGCTGTTTTTGGCGGTCAAACAAGGCAGCGAAATCCAAAATGGCAATCATTTGCGGCACGGATAGCACGGCCAACAGTTGCTGCCGCAAACTGTCTAATTCACTGTCAAAGGCAAATATGGGCGAACCGCCGTGAAACGCCAGCATTTCGCGTGCATTCGGCACTTTTTGTTGTTGCAAAAATTCCACTGCGGCGGCACGATTGGGCATAGGCAGGGGAAAATGTCGGCAACGGCTTTTGATTGTGGGCAGTAAGCGGTCTTTGCTGTTGGAAACCAAAATAAACACAACGGTTTCAGACGGTTCTTCCAACACTTTTAATAAAGCATTGGCTGCCTGAACATTCATCGCTTCCGCAGGGTGAATAAGTATGATACGGCGATGACCACGCAAGGGCGTTAAGTGTATGTTTTTTATGACTTCTCGCACTTCTTCGATTTTGATTTGTAATAATTTTTTGGCGTTATCTTCTTCATCTTTTTTAGGCGTGAGTTCATAAAAATCGGGGTGCGAGCCTTGCTCAAATAAGCGACAAGACGCACACACGCCACATTTTTCAAATGGTTTAGGCGGATTTTCGCACAATAAAACGCCCGACAAATGGCGTGCAAAAGCGGTTTTGCCGATACCGCGTCTGCCTGACAACAACCACGCATTGGGAATATTGTCGCCACACGCGGCAATTTGTTGCCAAGAAGATTCGTGCCACGCGTATATCATTGATTTGCTCTCCATTGTTTCAGGCAGCCTGAAAGAATATGCTGCAAATGATTCTGCACTATTTCTTTGTCTTGATTGCTGTCAATTACTGCATAACGGTGCGGATTTTTCGCCGCTTGCCGCAAATACGCTTGTCGGACGCGTTCAAAAAACGCAGGGTCTTCTTGTTCAAAGCGGTCTTTTTGCCGTGCTTTGGCAACCCTTTCTTGCGACACTGCCACAGGCACATCAAAAATAATCGTCATATCGGGGCGAAAATCGCCTGGTACCCAGTTTTCAATCGTGGCAATGCGGCTGTCGGGCATTTGTCTGCCGCCACTTTGATAAGCGTAAGACGCATCGGTAAAGCGGTCAGAAATCACCCATTTGCCTGTGTTGAGTGCTGGGTAAATCAGTTGCTGTAAATGCTGAGCCCGTGCGGCAAACATTAACAGCGTTTCGGTATCAGGGTGTATGGTGTTGTTTTTGTTTAATAAAA
Source organism: Neisseriaceae bacterium (assembly GCA_017518845.1). Classification (GTDB taxonomy): domain Bacteria; phylum Pseudomonadota; class Gammaproteobacteria; order Burkholderiales; family Neisseriaceae; genus RGIG9985. Next base: position 962 of record JAFWTP010000187.1, on the reverse strand, counting down.
TATCACGCAATCGCTCGCTCAAAGGCGTGCCGCCAGGCTCACGCGTGTAAATGGTTTCAATGCGTTCGTCTGCGAGAAATTCTTGAATAAACGCCAAATGCATGCTTTTGCCTGCCCCATCTATGCCGTCTAATACTAAAAAAAATCCGTTCATAATCAATAAGTTGTATTGTGTTTCTGTCGTTACTTTGCAAGGTGGGCATTTCTGCACACCAAAACGCCAATGAGCGTTGCTATTTTCTTTTTCAGGCAGCCTGAAAACCGATATTTTACCATTTACCAGTATGAGCAATACTGCTTAAACACACGAATGGTTTTAATCACCGCATTTTCAATATCGCGGCGATAGCGGTCGTCATCAATCCATGCTTCGTCTTGTGGGTCGGTAACCACGCCGATTTTTACTTGCACCGCAGGAATATCGGCTTGACTTAATAAAGGAATATCGCGTTCGTAAATGCCGTATTCTTTCACTACCAAAGGCAAACCTTCGTGTTCTTTGTGAAAATACGCAGGGTCGCGTTGCAGGGGTTTCAATCTAAACCCCAAGCGTTGGGCAAAGCATAAAGACGCACGATATTTTTTATTTTGTTTGGAAACATACATTGAATAGCCTTCAAACGACTGCGTGGATTTATTCACATTCACCGTTACGCCGTCTTTGGTTTCGGTTTTCAGGTAGCGTTTGGGCGACACATCGTGGTGAATGGAAAGCAACAAATCCGCTTCCCAAATATTGGCTTGTTCGGCCCGGTGTTTATCGCTGACATAACCATAATCGCCACGCGTCAATCGCACTTCCCAGCCTGCGGCTTCAATGCGGGGAATTAACTCATTCACAAAGCGGTCGTTGTATTCCACTTCGCGTTTGCCACGCACGCCTGCCATACCTGGGTCGTTAATAGAATAGCCTGAATCTAACGCCAACACGGGTCTTTTCCATTTATGAGCGTGCGCAGGTG